>NZ_JBLEBI010000298.1:0-4756 GCF_047340315.1 Streptomyces sp. AF1A | reverse complement strand
GGCCCCGGCGCCCCCGCCGCGCCCGCGACGCACCCCGTCTCCGAAGGCCAGCGCGCCCTCTGGCTGTTCGACCAGATGCACCCCGGCAGCCCCGCCTACAACCTGTGCTTCGCCGCCGAGGTCACCGGCCCGCTCGACGTCCCGGCCCTGCGCACCGCGCTGCAGCGCATCATCGACCACCACCCGGTGCTGCGCACCGCCGTGCTGCGCGAGGGCGGAGAGCTGGTGCAGCGGGTGCGCACCGGCGTGCCCGTCGCGTTCGAGGAGCGGGACCTCACCGGCGGCGGTGACGTGGACGCCGCCGTGACCGCGTTCGTGGAGCGGCCGTACGACCTGGCCGCCGGCGCCTTCCTGCGCTGCGAGGTGCTGCGGACGGCCGCCGGACGGCTCATCCTGCTGATCGGCAGCCATCACATCGCGGCCGACCTGTGGGCGTTCTCGCTGCTGCTGCGCGACCTCCAGCAGGCCTATCCGGCGGCCCGCGCCGGGCGCCCCGTCCGGCTGCCCGCGCCCGCCGCCGACTACCCGGAGTACGTGCGCTGGCAGCGCGACCTCGTCGCCGGGCCGCGCGGCCGGGCGAGCGCCGCGCACTGGGCGAAGGTCCTGGACACCGGGCCCGCCGGAGAGATCCCGCGGCTGGAGCTGCCCGTCGACCGGGCCCGCCCGGCCCGGCCCGGGCACCGCACCGCCGTGCACGCCTTCACCCTGGACGCGGACGTCACCGCCGCGCTGCGCGGCCTCGCGCGGGAGACCGGCGGCACCCTCTACACGGCCGTCCTCGCGGTGTTCAACCTGCTGATGCACCGCTACACCGGCCAGGAGGACATCTGGCTCGGCTCGGTCGCCACCGGCCGCGGCCGGCCCGCCTTCGAGGAGGTCGTCGGCTACTTCGCCAACCTGATGGTGCTGCGCACCCGCGTCGGGGCGCGCCAGACCTTCCGGGACCTGCTGGAGCAGGTGCGGGAGACCGCGCTGGACGCGATGGAGCACCAGGACTACCCGTACCCGCTGGTCGCCGAGCAGGTCGCCCGGGACCGCGCCGGGACCGGCCTGTTCGACGTGGCCTTCTACTACGAGTCCACCTCGGTCCACTCCGAGCAGGGACTGTCGCTGTTCGCCACCGGGGCGGCCGGGGCCCGGCTGTCCGTCGGCGACCTGGAGCTGCGGCCGTACCCGGTGCCGGTGCAGGGCAGCGAGCAGGACCTCGCCGTGTTCGCCGAGGAGGTCGACGGGCGGGTCAGCTGCTCCCTGCGCTACGCCGTCGACCTGTTCGAGCCGCAGACCGCCGAGCAGCTCGGCCGGCACTTCCGCGCGCTGGCCGCCGCGTGTGCGGCCCGCCCGGACGTCCCGCACGCCACGCTGGAGATGCTCGCCCCCGAGGAGCGCCGCCAGGTGCTCACCGAGTGGAGCAGGCCCGGCGACCCGGCCGCCCTGGCCCGCCGGGGCGTGCACGAGCTGGTCCTCGACCAGGCCGCCCGCACGCCCGACGCGATCGCCGTCGCGTGCGGCGACGAGCAGCTGTCGTACCGCCAACTCGTCGACCAGGCACGCGATCTGGCGCTGGTGCTGCGCGCCCGCGGGGTCGGTCCCGAGGTCAAGGTGGGGCTCACCGGCGACGGCACCCCCCGGCTGTTCGTCGGGCTGCTCGCCGTCCTCATGGCGGGCGGCGCCTACATCCCGCTGGACCCGACCTACCCGGTCAAGCGCCTGGAGTACATGATCGAGGACTCCTCCGTCGCGCTGCTGCTCGCCCAGCGCGCGGTCGTGGACCGGCTGCCCGCCGTGGACGTGCCGGTGCTGTACCTGGACGACGTCCCCGAGCCGCCCGCCGACGCACCCGCGCTGCCCGAACCGGACGGCGGCCGCCTCGCGTACGTCATCTACACCTCCGGCTCCACCGGCCGCCCCAAGGGCGTGATGGTGGAGCACGCCGGCCTGGTCGACTTCGACCTCGCGCACCGCGCGTCCATGCCGCCCGCGCCCGGGCGCCGGGTGCTGCAGAACGCCTCCATCAGCTTCGACGTCAGCACCTGGGAATGGATGATGGCGCTGACCACCGGCGCCACCCTCGTCGTCTCCCCCCGCGAGCACCTGCGCCCGGGGCCGCCGCTGGTGGACACCGTCCACCGCGAGCGCATCACCACGCTGAGCGCCACCCCGTCGGTGCTGGCCACGATGGACCCGGCCGACCTGCCCACGGTCACCGAGCTGACCTCGGTCGGCGAGGCGATCTCCGCCGACCTGGTGCGCGCCTGGGCCCCGGGCCGCCGGATCGTCAACGCGTACGGCCCCACCGAGATCACCGTCTTCTGCACCACCGAGGTGTGCGAACCCGACGGCGGCGTGCCGCCCATCGGCCGCGCCCTGCCCGGCACCGAGCTGTACGTCCTCGACGCGGCGCTGCGCCCGGTGCCGCCCGGAGTCGTCGGCGAGCTCTACCTGGGCGGCACCGGCGTCACCCGGGGCTACCAGAACCGGCCCGACCTGACCGCCGACCGCTACGTCCCGCACCCGTTCTCGACCGCACCGGGCGCCCGGCTCTACCGCACCGGCGACCGGGTCCGCTTCGACCGCACCGGCCGGCTGCACTACCTGGGCCGCGCCGACCACCAGGTGAAGATCCGCGGGGTGCGGGTCGAACCGGCCGAGGTGCAGGACGCCCTGGACGGCCACCCGGGCGTGCGCGAGTCGGTGGTGCTGGCCCGGCCCGGCCGCGACGGCAGGCTGACCCTCGTCGGCTACGCCCTGCACGAGCCGGCGGCCGCCGAGCCCGCCACCGTCGCGGGACTGCGCGCCCACCTCGCCGAGCGGCTCACCTCCGCGATGATCCCCACCCACCTGTTCCTGCTGGACGCCTTCCCGCTCAACCCCAACGGCAAGGTGGACCGCGCCCTGCTGCCCGCGCCCGAGGAGCTGGCCGAGGACCGCGGCGAGCCCGTCCGCGCGCCGGGCACGCCCACCGAGCGGGCCGTCGCCGAGGTGTGGGCCGGTCTGCTCGGCGTGGACCGGGTCGGCGCGGACGCCCACTTCTTCGAGCTGGGCGGGCACTCGCTGCTCGCCGTCCGGGCAGCCGCGCGCCTGCACGAGCGCACCGGCGTGGAACTGCCGCTGCGGGACCTGTTCGACGCACCCGTGCTGTCGGCGCTCGCCGCCCGGATCGACGCCCTCGCCGCGACCGGCGCCGGCCCGCAGGACGCCCGGACCCCGCAGCCGCTGCCGGTGCAGCCGCGCGGCCCCGAGGGGCTGCCGCTGTCCTCCGCGCAGCAACGGCTGTGGTTCGTGGAGCAGATGCAGCCCGGCGGGCTCGCCTACCGCATCGCGGGCGAACTGCACCTGGAGGGCCCCGTCGACACCGGCGCCCTGCGCGCCGCGCTGCACGACGTGATCCGGCGCCACGAGGTGCTGCGCACGGTCTACGTGACCGTCGACGGCACCCCCCGGCAGGTCGTCACCGACCCCGGTCCCGAGGACGCGCTGCCGCTCGTCGACCTGTCCGGGCACGCGCCGCAGGCCCGCGAGGAGGCCCGCGCCGAGCACACCGCGCGCTTCACCGCCCGCCCCTTCGACCTCACCGCCTCCCCGCTCCACACCCAGCTGCTCAAGCTGGCCGAGGACCACCACGTCCTCCAGCTGTCCGTGCACCACATCGCTGCCGACGGCTGGTCGATGCGGCTGGTGGTGCGCGAACTCACCGCCTGCTACACGGCGCGCGTCCAGGGCGGTCCCGTACCGCTGGGCGAACCGCCGGTGCAGTACGCGGACTTCGCCGCCTGGCAGCGGGCGCGGCAGGAGAGCGAGGACGGCGCGGCCGAGCTGGCGCACTGGGTCGAGGCGCTCACCGGCGCCCCCGACGAGCTGCGGCTGCCCACCGACCGGCCCCGCCGCGACCAGGCCGTACGGCCCGCCGCCCGGGCCCGCCGGGTCCTCGGCCCCGGCCAGGCCGAACGGCTGCGCGCCCTCGCCGGCGAGGACGGCGCCTCGCTGTCCATGGCGCTGCTCACCGGATACAAGGCGCTGCTCGCCCGCTGGTCCGGCCAGGACGACATCGTGGTCGGCATGCCCGTCGCCGGGCGGGTGCGGCGCGATGTGGAGGACGGCGTCGGGCTGTACGTCAACACCGTGCCGGTCCGCACCGACCTGTTCGGCGCGCCCACCTTCCGGCAGCTGCTGCGGCGGGTGCGGCGGGGCGCCCTGGAGGCCGACGCGCACCAGGGGGTGCCGTTCGAGCGGATCGTGGAGCGGTTGGCCGTCCCCCGCGACCTGCACCGCACGCCCGTCTTCCAGGTGCTGTTCAACATGCTCAACCTGGACGACTCGCTGCCGGCGGTGCCGGGCGTGCGCACCAGGCTGGTGGAGACCGAGGACCTCGCCGCCCGCTTCGACCTGACCCTGTACGTCAGGCCGGGCGCCGACGGCTCCCTCGGCCTGGACCTCGTCTACGACGCCTCGCTGTTCGACGCCGGCACGGTGGCCGCCTTCCTCGACCAGTTCGAGGCCCTGCTGGCCGCTGCCGCCGCCGCACCGGACCGCCCCCTGGCCGACCTGGACGCCCCGCGCGCCGCCACGCTGCCCGACCCAGCCGCACCGCTGCCGGCCGGGGCGTGGACCGCCGCGGTGCACGAGCGGGTGGCGCGCACGGCCGCCGAGCGGCCCACCGAGGTGGCGCTCGGCCACCGAGGTGGCGAACTGACCTACGGCGCCCTGGAGGAGGCGGTGGCCGCCCTGGCCGGCGACCTCCGCGCGGCAGGCCTCGGAA
>NZ_JBLEBI010000297.1:0-4766 GCF_047340315.1 Streptomyces sp. AF1A | reverse complement strand
GTAGCCTTCCCTGGGCTCGCCGAGCGGGCCACCGCGGTGACCGGTGCGGCGGGAGCGGCCGGCACGACCCCGCCGGCCTCCGCGTCGGCGACGCGTTGAACGCCGTACGGCAGGCTCGGGAGGAAGGGAACGACTCGCGCATGGCTTTCGAACCGCCGCAGCGCCTGGCGCGGGCGCTCGGTGAGACGGCACCGGCCGGGGACGACTGGCTGGCGCGGCTGCCCGAGACGGCCGAGCGGGCCGTCGCCCGGCGCGAGTTGACCGTCGAGCGGGTCCAGGTGCCGGGAGGCCGCAGCAGCCTGGTGGTGCTGGTGCGGCGGGCGGACGGCACCCCGGCGGTTCTGAAGCTGGCCCCGCCGCGCGCCCGCCCGGAGAGCGAGCGGGCGGCGCTGGCGCACTGGGGCGGCCTGGGCGCAGTACAGCTGCTGGAGGCCGATGCGGAGGAAGGAGTGCTGCTGCTGGAGCGGCTGCACCCGGACGTGTCGGTGCGGTCGCTGCCGGAGGCGCGCGCGCTGCTGGAGGCGGCGGGCACGCTGCGCCGGCTGTGGGTGGCGCCGCCGACCGGGCACGCCTTCGAGACCGTGGCGGAGCGCACCGGCCGGCAGGCGGAGGCGATGCGCACGGGCGCCGGCCGGTGGCCCGAGGTGGCGCCGCTGGTCGATGCGGCGCTCGGGGCCCGCGAGGAGCTGCTGGCGGCGCCGCCGGAGCACCGGCTGCTGCACGGCACCTTCCGGCAGAGCAAGGTGCTCGCCGGGGATCGGATGCCGTGGCTGGCGGTGGGCCCCGACCCGGTGGTCGGCGAGAGCGCGTTCGACCTGGCGCGGCTGGTGCGGGACCGGGTGGAGGACCTGATCGCCTCGCCGTCCGGCCCGTCGATCACCCGGCGCCGGATCAGGCGGCTCGCGGATTCCCTGGAGGTGGACCAGGAGCGGCTGCGCGGGTGGACGTTGTTCCGCGCGGCGGAGTCCGGGGTGCGGGCGCTTCGGGTGGGGCGGCCGAAGGACGGGGAGCTGCTGCTGGAGTTCGCCGGGTGGCTGTGAAGCGGCGCTGAAAAGCGGCTCTGAGAGCGGCCTGTGAAGCGGCTCTGAAAGTGGCTGTGAGGTGGCCGGGGAGCCCCGGAGCCCCCCGGAAACCTCATCCCAGGGGGGCTCCTTCTGCGGGCGTGCGCCCTTACGCGGTCAGGCGGGCGATCGCGTCCTCGACCGACAACTCCTCGCGCTCGCCGGTCCTGCGGTCCTTCAGCTCCAGCACGCCCTCGCCGGAGCGGCGCCCGGCGACCAGGATCTGCGGCACGCCGATCAGCTCGGCGTCGGTGAACTTCACGCCCGGGGAGACCCCGGCGCGGTCGTCCACCAGGACGCGCACGCCCGCGGCGGCCAGCTTCTCGGCGACGTCCAGGGCAAGCTCGGTCTGCAGGGCCTTGCCCGCGGCGACCACGTGCACGTCGGCCGGGGCGACCTCCTGGGGCCAGCACAGGCCCTGCTCGTCGGCGGTCTGCTCGGCGAGCGCGGCGACCGCGCGGGAGACGCCGATGCCGTAGGAGCCCATGGTGACGCGGACCGGCTTGCCGTTCTGGCCGAGCACGTCGAGCTTGAGGGCGTCGGTGTACTTGCGGCCCAGCTGGAAGATGTGGCCGATCTCGATGGCGCGGTCCAGCTTCAGGCCGGTGCCGCACTTCGGGCAGGGGTCGCCCTCCTGCACGACGACGACGTCCACGTACTCGTCGACCTCGAAGTCGCGGCCGGCGACGACGTTCCTGGCGTGCGTGTGCTCCTTGTTGGCGCCGGTGATCCAGGCGGTGCCGGGGGCCACGCGCGGGTCGGCGAGGTACGTCACCTTCTCGCCCAGGCCCTGCGGGCCGACGTAGCCGCGCACCAGGTCGGGGCGGCCGGCGAAGTCCGCCTCGGTGACCATCTCGACGGCGGCCGGGGCGAAATGCGCCTCGACCTTGCCCAGGTCGACCTCGCGGTCCCCGGGGACGCCCACGGCGACGATCTCGCCGTCCACCTTGATCAGCAGGTTCTTCAGCGTGGCGGAGGCGGGGACGCCGAGGGAGGCGGCCAGGGTCTCGATGGTCGGGGTGTCCGGGGTGGGGATCTCCTCCAGCGCGGGCACGTCCGAGCCGTCGACCGGCCGCAGCTCGTACGTGATCGCCTCCGTGTTGGCGGCGAAGTCGCAGTTCGGGCAGTCGGCGAAGGTGTCCTCGCCGGCCTCGGCGGGGGCGAGGAACTCCTCGGACTTGGAGCCGCCCATGGCGCCGGCGGTGGCGGCGCAGATGCGGTAGTCGAGGCCGAGGCGCTCGAAGATGCGCTGGTAGGCCTGGCGGTGCAGGGCGTAGGACTGGGCCAGGCCCTCGTCCGCCAGGTCGAAGGAGTACGAGTCCTTCATCTGGAACTCGCGGCCGCGCAGAATGCCCGCGCGGGGCCGGGCCTCGTCACGGAACTTGGTCTGGATCTGGTACAGGATGACCGGCAGGTCCTTGTAGGACGTGCACTGGTCCTTGACCAGGAGGGTGAAGATCTCCTCGTGGGTGGGGCCGAGGAGGTAGTCGCCGCCCTTGCGGTCCTTGAGGCGGAACAGCTCCTGGCCGTACTCGTTCCAGCGGCCGGTCGCCTCGTAGGGCTCGCGCGGCAGCAGGGCGGGGAGCAGCACCTCCTGGGCGCCGATGGCGTCCATCTCCTCACGGATGATCCGCTCCACGTTGGAGAAGACCTTCTTGCCGAGGGGCAGCCAGCTCCAGACACCGGCGGCGGTGCGGCGGACGTAGCCGGCGCGGACGAGGAGCTTGTGGCTGAGCACCTCGGCGTCCGCCGGGTCGTCGCGCAGCGTCTTCACCATCAACTGGGACATGCGCTGGACCGGTGCGTTCGCCATGGTTCTGGTACTCCTGCCGGATGAGGGTCCCCCGCTCGAGCGCGGCCGAGGCCGGGGGAGGGTGATGGCATAGGAGGTTAGCCGGGCGAGCTGTGCCGGTGGAAATCGGTTCAGCGCCTGCGCAGCGGCAGAGGGGCGCCCATGACGGCGTACGGCCGCGGTGCGCTCGGGAAGTGGACCCGGCGGGCGAGGTCGACGTAGCCGAGGGAGTGGTAGAGGCCGCGGGCCGGGCTGTCGGTGTCGATCGCCGACAGGATCGAGCGGGGTTCGGCGGCGGTGTCGGTGATCGTGGTGATCAGTCGCCGGCCGATGCCGCGGTTCTGGTGGTCGGGATGGACGTGCAGCTCCGTGATCACGAAGGAGTCGTCCAGCCAGAAGTCGTTGCCGCTCGCGCGGAGATAGGGCTCGACGACGGTCGACCACCAGTGGGTGCGGCTGTTCGGCATGCCATACACGAAGCCGACCAGACGCCCCTCGACGGTCGCGCCGAGGGCGCGCGCACCCTGGTACTGCATGTGACGCTGCACGATCTGGCGGCGCACGGCGACCTCGTCGGGGCCCAGCCCGAAGGCGACGGCTTGGACGGCGAGGGCCTCGTCGACATGGGCTACGAGGTCCAGGGGGCCGATCACGAGGTCCATGCGGGGAGCGTACAGGGCGTTCAGAACAGCACACTCATGAAGGCGCCCACCTCCCGGAACCCCACCTTGAGGTAGGTCCGCCGCGCCGCCGTGTTGAAGTCGTTGACGTACAGGCTCACCACCGGCGCCACGTCCGCGAGGGCGTAGCGCAGGACGGCGGCCATGCCCGGTGCCGCCAGTCCCCTGCCCCGGTACTCGGGGGCGACCCACACGCCCTGGATCTGGCAGGCCTGGTTCGTCGCCGCGCCGATCTCGGCCTTGAAGACGACCCTGCCGTCCGCGTCCATCCGGGCGAACGAGCGCCCGGCGCCGACGAGTTCGGCGACCCGGGCCTGGTACAGCAGGCCGCCGTCGCCGGTCAGCGGCGAGACGCCGACCTCCTCCGTGAACATCGCCACGCACGCCGGCATGATCGTCTCCAGCTCGTCCTTGCGGACGCGGCGGACGTAGGGGTCCGGGGCGATGTCGGCGGGCATGCGGTCGGTGACCATCAGCGGCTGGTGGGCGCGGACCTCGCGGGCGGGGCCCCAGTGCGGCTCCAGCAGGCGCCACAGCGCGGCGGTGGCCTCGGCGGGGCCGACGATGGAGGAGCAGCGGCGGCCGGCCCGGCGGGCGCGGTCGGCGAAGGCGCGGACGGCCCGCTCAGTGGCGCAGATGGGCACGAGGTTGGCGCCCGCGTAGCACAGGGACGTGAGCATGCCGTCCTCGTACCAGCCCCACATCTCGCCGCCCAGCCGCCACGGATCGAGGCCCGCCACCTGCACCCGGGCGGTCACGAAGGCGTTCGCCACCGGCTCGCGGCACAGGACGGCGAGTGCGGCGTCAAGGTCGCTCGGTTCGAGCACCCGTGAGCTGGTCTGGGTCAACACGTGCGGGGCCTCACCCTGGGGCTTCTGCTGGTCTCCGCACTGTACCTGGCGAATTCGTGTCGCGCCGCCTCCGTGGAGGCGGCGCGGAGGCTACCAGGTCAGCCCGTCACCGAGACCGAAGGCTCGCCGGAGGGGGTGCCGTTCTGCTCCATCTGCTCGGCCAGCTTCATGGCCTCCTCGATGAGGGTCTCCACGATCTTCGACTCGGGCACGGTCTTGATGACCTCGCCCTTGACGAAGATCTGGCCCTTGCCGTTGCCGGAGGCGACGCCGAGGTCGGCCTCGCGGGCCTCGCCGGGGCCGTTGACGACGCAGCCCATGACGGCGACGCGGAGCGGCACCTCCATGCCCGTCAGACCCGCGGTGACCTCTTCGGCGAGCT
>NZ_JBLEBI010000296.1:0-4792 GCF_047340315.1 Streptomyces sp. AF1A | reverse complement strand
CCGGAGCGCTGGGGAGCCCGCGCACCGGGGAGCCGGAGTTCCGCGACAAGACAACACTGTTGTCGCAGAATTCCTCCGGTCTTGGCACAACCGACGGTTCACCGCCACCGGGCGGCCGCCCGCGTCGTACGCTCCGTGCCAGGTCAACCCCACGCACAGGTAAGGCGGCCCGAACAGACATGGTCAGCACCGAGTACGAGCGCAGGATCGCCGCCCGTTTCGCCACCCTCGACCAGGACGGCAACGGCTACATCGACCGCGAGGACTTCAGCGCGGCGGCCAAGGCGCTGCTCGCCGAGTTCGCCGTACCCGCCCGCTCCGCCAAGGGGCAGGGGCTGTACGCCGGTGCGGAGGCGTTCTGGCAGGGCATGGCCGGGATGGCGGACCGGGACGGCGACCAGCGCGTCACCCGTGAGGAATTCATCAGCGGCGCGGTCAAGCGCCTGCGCGACAACCCCGACCGCTTCGCCGAGATCGCCCGCCCCTTCCTGCACGCGGCCCTCGCGGTGGCCGACGAGGACGCCGACGGCCGCGTCACCGTCGAGGACACCGCCCGCGTGCTCCGGGTGCTGCACGTGCCGCAGGGCGCCGCCCGCGCGGCGGCCGAGGCCCTGGACGGCGACGGCGACGGCACCGTCACGGAGGCCGATCTGATCCCGGCCATCGCGGGCTACTTCACCATCACCGAGTGATGGCAGGCCCCCGGGCCGTCAGGCGAACACCACCGTGCGGCGCCCGTTGAGCAGGATCCGCCGCTCGGCGTGCCACTTCACCGCCCGCGCCAGCGCCTGGCACTCCACGTCCCGGCCGATGGCCACCAGCTGGTCCGGCGTCACGTCGTGGCCGACGCGCTCGACCTCCTGCTCGATGATCGGACCCTCGTCCAGGTCGGCCGTCACGTAGTGCGCCGTGGCCCCGATCAGCTTGACGCCGCGGGCGTGCGCCTGGTGGTACGGCTTGGCGCCCTTGAAGCTCGGCAGGAAGGAGTGGTGGATGTTGATGATCCGGCCGCTGAGCTCCTTGCACAGGTCGTCCGAGAGGACCTGCATGTAGCGGGCGAGGACGACCAGTTCGACGCCCTGCTCCCGGACGATCTCCAGCAGCTTCGCCTCGGCCTCCGCCTTGGTGTCCTTGGTGACCGGAATGTGATGGAAGGGAATGTTGTACGAGCCCACCAGCTCTTCGAACTCGGTGTGGTTCGACACCACGCCCACGATCTCCACCGGCAGCGCACCGATCCGGGCGCGGAACAGCAGGTCGTTCAGGCAGTGCCCGAACTTGCTCACCATCAGCAGGATGCGCATCCGCGCGTCGGCCCGGTGGATCTGCCAGTCCATGTGGAAGGAGTCGCCGATCGCGGCGAAGCTGGCGCGCAGCTTGTCCACGTTCACCGGCGCCTCCGCCGAGAAGTGGACGCGCATGAAGAACAGGCCCGTGTCGTGGTCGCCGAACTGCTGGCTGTCCTCGATGTTGCAGCCGGTCATGAACAGATAGCTGGACACGGCGTGCACGATGCCCTTTTTGTCCGGACAGGACAAGGTGAGGACGTACTGGTCCGCCGGGGTGGCGGCGGTCGCGGACTGCTCGTTCATGCACCACAGGGTCCCATACCGGCGACCGGCCGCGAGCGCTCGTCCGCTAGGCGGACCTGGTGAGGATGCGCAGCACCTCCAGGCTCTTCGGCGGCGCGTCCGGGTCCTCCCCGTCGCTCACCGCCATCCGCACGTGCGCGTCCCGCGCCGCCCGCACGGCCTCCGGCCAGCCCTGGTGCTCGAGGTAGGCGGCGACCGGCGCGTCCGGGCCGACCTGGTGCATGATCCTGAGGACCCGCAGCACGGCGGTGTCGACGAGCGCCGCCTCCTGCGAGTCCCGGAATATGGTGCCGACGTACTTCTCGGCGGACCAGCTGTCCAGCCAGGTGTCCTCGACCAGCCGGTAGACGGCGTCGGTGACGTCGCCGTAGCCGTCCACGCCGGCCAGCCAGACGTCCCGCTGGAACGCGGGGTCGGAGAGCATGTGCAGCGCCGAGCGCACATTGCTGCGCCAGCGCCACCACGGCATGTCGTTCAGGGGCATGCCGCCCATGGTGGAGGAGCGACGGCCGCGACGGGAAGAGTTCTCCGAACCTTGCACGGTCGTCGATCGTACGTTCTTCGTCCCGCCGGTCCCACCGGCCCCTTCAATTCACCTCGGTGTCACCTCTCATTGACCGAGGGTCACACCGCGGTTCGCGGTGTGAGGGAATCGTGCGTGTCCATGACCGGCAGGCGACGCATCCGCAGTACTTTCCTCCGCTCCCTCCCCCGCGCCGGCAGAGCCGCCGCCCTGTCGCTGGGCGCGATGACCCTCTGCGCGTCGCTCACCGCCGGATGCGGGGTCGTCGCCGGTGTCACGGGGGGCGCCGGGGACGGCCCGATCAAGGTCATGACCTGGGCGCCGCAGGGGACCGACGCCACCAACAAGCCCGGCATGCCCGCGATGGCCCGCGCCTACGCCAAGTGGATCAACGCCCACGGCGGCGTACACGGCCGCAGACTCCAGGTCCTGACCTGCAACGACCACAACGACAGCGTGGGCGCCGCGAAGTGCGCCCGGGACGCGGCCGAGAAGGACGTGGTGGCGGTCGTCGGCTCCTACAGCCAGTTCACCGACTCCTACTCCGCCCCGCTGGAAGGCGCCGGCATCCCCTACATCGGCGGCTACGGCGTCACCAACGACGAGTTCACCGGCACGACGTCGTACCCGGTCAACGGCGGGCAGCCCGCCCTGCTCGCCGGCCTCGGCAAGGTCCTCGCGGCCGTCTGCGGGCCCGTCGCGCTGGTCCGCGCCGACAGCATCGCGGGCGACGAGCTGCCCACGATGCTCGACTCCGGGCTGAAGTCGGGCGGGCACGCCGGCGCCGGCGACCAGCTCGTCGCCGAGGACCTCACCGAGTACGGCGACCCGTCCGAGCAGGCGCTGCGGTTCGCCACCAAGGACCCGTGGCACAAGGGCTGCGTGGTGCCCGCGCTCGGGGACCGCACGGACACCTTCATGGACTCCTTCCGGCGCGCCCGCGCGAGCCGTCCGGCGGTGCGGCTCGCGACCGTCCTCGGCAGCGTCGACCAGACGGTGATCGACGCGACGGGCGGCGCGTCGGGGCCGTACGAGGGGGCGTACATCACCGGCTGGTACCCGCCGGCGTCCGACCCGCGCTGGGCCGGGATGAAAAAGGTGATCGACGAGGAGGCCTTCGGCGACAACGACATCGACCCCGCGGACGCCGGGGTGCAGACCACCTGGATCGCCTACACCGTGCTCCGGGCCGTACTGGAGAAGATCGGGACCGGCGAGGTGAGCGCCGACACCGTGCGGCACACCCTCGACGACGGCCTGCGGGTCTCCACCGGCGGCCTCACCCCGACCCTGCACTGGCCCTACGAGGGCAGGCTGGCCGGAATCGGGTTCCCGCGGCTGGTCAACGCCGACGTCACCCTCCAGGTGGTGCAGAAGGGCGTGCTGGTCCCGGCCCGCAAGGGCGTCGGAGGCATCAGCGGAATCACGGACGTGACGAAGACGCTGCAGGGCGCGGACGTGCAGTGAGCCGCACGCCCGCGCCGCCGCTCACAGCTGGGTGGGCTGGCGCTGGGTCAGGCCGTACTTGCGCGCGATGGCGTTCCACAGCGCCGCCGCCTTGGCCTTCTGCGCGCTGGCGGTGCCGCTCTCCCGGTTGCCGGCCCCCGTCTCGCCGGTGGGCCGGGCGTGCCCCTTGTGGCAGCCCTTGCGGCCGCCGCCCTTGACCTGGTCGGCCCAGGCCGCGTAGTGGGTGTCGGCCGCGGCGGACGCCTGCCAGGCCTTGGTGAGGGCGTCCGTGAGCGCGGCGTTGTTCGGCAGCTTGTCCACGGACAGCTTGCCGAGCCGGGTGACCAGCCCACCGCGCTGCTGGGCCGCCCCCCGCAGGCTGGAGGCGGCCTGGTCGAGGTTGCTGCACTGCTTGACGTCGGCCACCGCCTTGATCACCGAGGCCCGGCTGCTGCCGCTGTCGGCGAGCAGCTTGTCCAGCGCGACCGCCTGCTGCCGTGCCGGGTCGGCGGCGGGCGAGCCGGAGTTCTGCGGGGCGGCGGACGTGGCGGCGACCGTCTTGCCGTCGTCGCCCTGGCCCTTGCCGTCCCCGCCGCTGAGCAGCGCTCCGGCACCCAGGCCGATCACGACGATGCCGACCCCGATGGTGGCGATCAACGGCACCCGCGACCGTCCGCCGCGCCCCGCGTGGTCGTCGTCCTGCGGCGGGGCGTACGACGGCTGCGCGGGGGCGTACGAGGGCTGGTAGGCGTCGGGCTGCTGGACGCGCGGGAGCTGCTGCGTGGATCCGGCCGGGCCGTCACCGGCCGGGCCGCTGCGGAAGAGGTTGTCGAACTCGGTGGGCGGCTGCCGGTCCCCGCCCTGGCCCTGCGCCGCGTACGGCGGGATGTACTGGGTCGCCTCCGCGTCGGACGCCACGGGCGCCGCCTGCTGCGGCGCGTGGTCCAGGTAGCGCGTCGCCTCGCCGGCCGACTCGGGCGGCAGCGCGCCCGGCACCACCGGCGGCAGGTACTGCGTGGCGCCCTCGTCGGCGGGGGCGGCCGGCACCGGCGGCAGGTACTGGGTCGCACCCTCGGGCGAGGCGGCGGGGGCCGGCGGGAGGTACTGGGTCGCACCGTCGGACCGCGGGTAGCCGTCCGGCAGGGCCGCGGGCAGCTGCGCGGCGGCCTCGGGCGGGGACTGGTAGGGCTGCTGGTGCGCGTCCGGGGCGCCGTACGCGTCGCCCTGGCCG
>NZ_JBLEBI010000295.1:0-4816 GCF_047340315.1 Streptomyces sp. AF1A | reverse complement strand
CTGCGCCGGCTGCGCTGCCAGCAGGCGCTGTCCCTGGTCGGCTCGGCCGCCGAGCCCGCGCTGCGGGAGGTGCTGGACGACCCCGAACTCGGCGGCCTCGCCCGCGTGTGGCTCAGCGAGCACGGAGCCGCGGGGGTGCCCGCACCGTCCCAGGACCTGGTCTTCTGGCTCACGATCGACACGGTGGCCGCACAACTGCAGGCCGAGGGCAACTCCGAGGAACTCCAGGCCCTCGTCGAGGGCCTGGCCGCCCAGCACAGCGGGTTCTTCGCCGCCGCCTGGCGGGTGGACCACCCGGCCACGGCCGAGGTACTGGAGGCCATGGGCCGGCTCCACCCGGACAAGCGGGTGGCGAAGGAGGCACGCAAGGCGGCGTTCAAGGCACGCTCGCAGCAAGGGGGTTGATGCGCCGGGCCGGGTAGTGCGGCCGGCGTGGTGGTGCGGGTGGGGGTCGGGGCGGTCGGGGTCGGCGTGGTTGCCCGGTGCGGCCGTGGGTGCCGGGGCCGTCTCGCCGTACGGCGGCCTGGTCATCGCCGAGGACGGCGAGCGGATCCAGCACCTGTTCGGGGCCACCGACAGCGGCCGCACCTGTCCGATCGCCCGCAACGAGCTGAACATCGGCACCGAGGACGAGCCCGAATACAGCGAGTTCACCGGCGTCACCTTCTCGCCCGACGGCCGGACTCTGTTCGCCAACATCCAGACGCCCGGCATCATGCTCGCCATCACCGGGCCGTGGAAGCGGCAGCAGCGCTGATTAATTCGTTCGCCCGACCCGTGGCCGTCCTCCTAAAGTGATCCACGTCCAGGTGCGACAGGCAGGACCTACTTCCGCTGATAACGGGGAGGTCGCGGGTTCGAGTCCCGCCACCGGCACCAACAGGCCGGTGTAGCTCAGGGGTTGGAGCACCACACGTCGGTTCCGCCGATCTCGATCTCTGGACGCGAAAACGTGACGCACCTCCCGGTGCGAAGGCTGCGGCTACTTCTTTCTCACAGAATCCACGCCGCCGCCGGCTCTGATCTCGGGAGGCGTGGCACATGGTGGGTGCCCGGACATCCGGGAAACAGCCGGTCGCCGGCCTCTCGACCGCGGGCGCCCTCCCTTCGCCGCGCCTCCGTTTCGAAAAACAAGCGAATTCGGGGGGAATTCACCATGGCGCGATTCAACACACGTGCCGCCAAGGCGCAGCCGACCTCGCCCGTCACCACGACCGGCCGGACGCTGCGGACGTACGAGGGCGGCCGGGGCCACCAGCGCGACGCCCGCTCGGAACTCTTCCTCCTGGCGGTGTCCCACTTCCTCGACGACACCTTCCACGAGAAGGCCGCGGACCGCGACGACCGCTTCACCGCGCTCGTGCGCGACCTCGCCGTCGCCGACCCCGTCTGGACCGCCGGCCTGCTGCGCTGGCTGCGCGGCGAGGCCCGGATGCGCACGGCGTCGATCGTCGGGGCCGCCGAGTACGTGCACGCACGGCTGGCCGCCGGCGCGACCGGCGGCCCCGCGAACCGGCAGGTCGTGGACCGGGTGCTGCAGCGCCCCGACGAGCCCGGCGAACTGCTCGCCTACTGGACGTCGACGTACGGCCGCGCCGTCCCCAAGCCCGTCAAGCGCGGCATCGCGGACGCCGTACGACGGCTGTACCACGCCAAGTCGCTGCTGAAGTACGACACCGCGTCCAAGGGCTACCGCTTCGGCGACGTCCTCAACCTCGTGCACGCCTCGCCGGACCCGGACAAGCCGTGGCAGGGCGAGCTGTTCCGGTACGCGCTCGACCGCCGGCACCACCCGGAGACCGCCGTGCCGCCCGCGTCGCTGCCGATGCTCACCGCGCACCGCGAGCTGATGGCGCTGCCCGTCGGGGAGCGGCGGGCGGTCGTCACCTCGCCCGGTGGCGCCGAGCGGCTGGCGGCGGCCGGCCTCACCTGGGAGGCGCTGGCGGGCTGGCTGCAGGGCCCGATGGACCAGGCGGCCTGGGAGGCCGTGATCCCGTCCATGGGCGCGATGGCTCTGGTCCGCAACCTGCGGAACTTCGACGAGGCCGGGGTGTCGGACGAGGTGGCGGCCCGGGTCGCCGCGCGGATCGGCGATCCGGCCGAGGTCGCGCGCTCGCGGCAGTTCCCCTTCCGGTACCTCGCCGCGTACCGGCACGCGCCCTCGCTGCGCTGGGCGTACCCGCTGGAGCGGGCGCTCGGCCACTCGCTGGCCAACGTGCCCGCGCTGCCGGGCCGGACGCTGGTCCTCGTCGACCGTTCGGGCTCGATGTTCTGGGCGCGGTCGCGGGACGGTTCGCAGCTCACCCGGGCCGACGCGGCGGCGGTCTTCGGCACCGCGCTCGCGCTGCGGGCGGCCGACGCCGACCTCGTCGAGTTCGGTTCGACCAGCGACAAGGTGCCGTTCCGCAAGGGCGAGTCGGTGCTGAAGATCCTGGAGCGCTTCCACGACCTGGGCGGCACCGACACCACCGAGGCGGTCCGCCGGCACTACGCGAAGCACGACCGGGTGCTGATCGTCACCGACGAGCAGTACGCCCCGAACCGGCACGGCGGCCCGACGGACCGCATTCCGCCTCATGTGCCGGTCTACACCTGGAACCTGGAGGGCTACCGGGCGGGCCACGGTCCGTCGGGGACGGGGAACAGGCACACCTTCGGCGGGCTCTCGGACGCGGCGTTCCGGATGATCCCGCTGCTCGAGGCCGCCCGGGACGCCGAGTGGCCGTGGGAGGCCTGACCCTCCGCCGGCCATGAGGCGTACGGCCCGCACGTCGACGGGGGTGCGGGCCGGCACCCTGTCCGGACCCGGAGGCCGGGCGGACCGCGCTCTCGTCGGCGCGGTGCGCCCGGACCGGGGCCATCATGGAGGGGTGGTTCGCCCGCCCGTCGCCCGGCCCGCCGGAGGCCCCCGGCCCGGCCGCGGTTCCCGGGCGTCTCGACTCGGCGCCCACGCCCCGGACCGCCGTGGCGTGGCTGCCCCCGGCAGAGCTGTGGCCGGCCATCCAGCGCATCCGCGTCGAGCACGACCCGCAGATCCGCCGCTGGCCGCCCCATGTGAACCTGATCTTCGGCTTCGTGCCGGAGGAGGACTTCCCGGCGGCGCTCCCGCTGCTGGCCGCCGCGGCCGCCGAGTGCGAGCCCTTCGACATCCGGCTCGTCGGGGCCCGCGCGTTCCGCCACCGTTCCTACGCCACGGTCTGGCTCGACCCCGCGGCGGCCGGTGTCGAGCCCTGGGCCCAGCTGCGGCGCGCGCTGGCCGAGCCCTTCCCGAACTGCAGGGACCGCTTCCCGCGCTTCACCCCGCACCTCTCGCTCGGGCGCACCCGTGTCCCGCGCGTCCTCGCGGCCGAATGCACCGCCCGGTTGGGGGTGTTGCACGCGCGCGTGGCCGAGGTGGCGCTGCTGTCCCGGCGCGGTGCCGGCCCCATGCGCCCGCGCGCCACGATCGCGCTGGGCACCGGTGCGATACGCCGCCACCTCGGACCGGACCCGGTGACCGGCAGGTACGAGCCGCCGGAGCCGCTGTGAGCCCGCGGCCGCGCGTGCGCCCGATAGGATTCGGGGACGATCCCCGGTGCGCGAGGAGTTTTCCGGATGCCGCAGGTCAGGCGCATGCGCGCGGACGCTCGGCGCAACTACGAGCGGCTGTTGCAGGTGGCCGCCGAGGCCTTCGCCGAACACGGGGAGAACGCCTCGCTCGACGACATCGCCAAACGGGCCGGCGTCGGCTCCGGAACCCTCTACCGGCACTTCCCGACCCGGCAGGACCTGCTCCAGGCCGCGTACGTGGACCGGATCGAGGCCATGGCGGCCCGCGCCGACGAGTTCGCCGCGCGGCTGCCGCCGGGCGAGGCGCTGACCGAGTGGCTCCACGAGGTGTGCGTCGGGACGATCCAGGTGCGCGGCCTGAAGGCCCTGCTCGGCTCGGCCGTCACCGACGGCAGTTCCGCCGCGGGCACGGCGTGCGGCAGCCGCATGAAGGACGCGGCGCGGCGGCTGGTGGAGGCGGCGCAGCGGGAGGGCAGCCTGCGCGGGGACGTCGAGCCGATCGAGGTCCTTCGCCTCGCGCACGGCGTGGCGTCGGCGTCGGAGCTGGCGAGCGGGCAGGGCGAGCAGATCCGTCGCTATCTGTCCCTGCTGACGGAGGGACTGCGGCCGGGCGGGAAGGCGTGAGCACCGGGCGCCCCTGACGGACGGGGCGCCACCGGCTGCCTCGTGTGCGCTTACAGAGCCCGCGCCCCCGGTTCCACCATGTTCCGCACCGTGCGCGCCTTCACGAAGTCGCCCATCGCCGTCATGTCCCACTCGCCGGAGAGCTGGCGGACGAGCTTGGCCATCATGACGCCGGTCTGGGGCTCGGCCTGGGTGAGGTCGAAGCGGACCAGTTCCTCGCCGGTGGCGGCGTCCATCAGGCGGCAGTAGGCCTTGGCGACCTCGGTGAACTTCTGCCCGGAGAAGGAGTTGACCGTGAAGACGAGGCCGGTGACCTCCTGGGGGAGGCGGCCCAGGTCGACCGTGATCACCTCGTCGTCGCCCGCGCCCTCGCCGGTGAGGTTGTCACCGGAGTGCTTGACCGCGCCGTTCAGGATCGTCAGCTTGCCGAAGTAGCAGCTGTCGACGTGGTTGCGCTGCGGGCCGTAGGCGACGACCGAGGCGTCCAGGTCGATGTCCCTGCCGTGGAAGGCGGGCTCCCAGCCGAGGCCCATCTGCACCTGGGAGAGCAGCGGGCGGCCGCCCTTGACCAGGGACACGGTCTGGTTCTTCTGCAGGCTGACCCGGCCCTTGTCCAGGTTGACCTTCCCGGCGCCCGGCGCGG
>NZ_JBLEBI010000294.1:0-4885 GCF_047340315.1 Streptomyces sp. AF1A | reverse complement strand
CCGCACCTGGGCCGGGAGGCCGGTCTGCCCCTATCTTGTGGCCCATGACCGGCATCCCGCACGACACCCCCGGCGAACCGGACCCGCTGCGCGCGCTCGACCTGGCCCGGCTGCGCCGCCGTACGAGCATGAAGTGGCGCGCCTACCCCGAGGACGTGCTCCCGCTGTGGGTGGCCGAGATGGACGTGCCGCTCGCCGAGCCCGTGGTCCGCGCCGTCACCGACGCGCTCGCCCTCGGCGACACCGGCTACCCCGCGGGGACCGCCTACGCCGAGGCACTCGCCGGCTTCGCGGCCAAGCGCTGGCACTGGGACGGGGTCGCGGTGGAGCGCACCGCGCTCGTCCCGGACGTCATGCTCGGTGTGGTCGAGATGCTCAGACTGGTCACCGGGCCCGGCGACCCGGTCATCGTCAACTCGCCGGTGTACCCGCCGTTCTACCAGTTCGTCACGCACATGGATCGCCGGGTGGTGGAGGCCCCGCTCGGTGCCGATCTGCGCATCGACCCGGCGACGCTTCGGGAGGCATTCGCCGGGGCGACGGCGGGCGGCGGCCGTGCCGCCTTCCTGCTGTGCAGCCCGCACAACCCCACCGGCACCGTGCACACGGCCGCCGAACTCGCGGCCGTCGCGGAACTCGCCGAACGGTACGGCGTCCGTGTCGTCGCCGACGAGATCCACGCCCCCCTCGTGGCCCCCGGCGTCACCTTCGTGCCCTACCTGAGCGTGCCCGGAGCCGGCCGGGGCCTGTCCCTGATGTCGGCCTCCAAGGGCTGGAACCTGGCGGGCATCAAGGCCGCCCTCGCCCTGGCCGGGCCCGAGGCCGCCGATGACCTGGCCCGCATGCCCGAGGAGGTGAGCCACGGTCCCAGCCACATCGGCGTCATCGCGCACACCGCGGCGCTGCGCGACGCCACCGGCTGGCTCGACGCCGTGCTCGCCGGACTGCAGACCAACCGGCGCCTGCTGGGCGCCCTGCTCGCCGAGCACCTGCCCGCGGTCCGCGCGTACCCCGCCGAGGCGACCTACCTCGCCTGGCTCGACTGCCGCGCCCTCGGCCTCGGCGACGACCCCGCCCGGGCCTTCCTCGACCGCGGCCGGGTCGCCCTGAGCTCCGGCATCCCGTTCGGCACCGGCGGCGCCGGGCACGTGCGGCTGAACCTGGCGACGACGCCGGAGATCCTCACCGAGGGGGTCCGGCGCATGGCGGCCGCGCTGTCGTGACCCGGGCCGGGGAGCGAAAAGCCCACCGGCCGGCGTGGCCGAGGAGCGATCCGGCCCCGTGGACGGCGGGCTGACGAGGCATAGACTTCCGGGCATGGACGATTCGCGGCTGGACCGGCTCGGCGCCGGCAAGTACCTGTTGGTCACCAGCCGGCGCAGGAACGGCGCCCCCGTCGCCACCCCGGTGTGGGTGGTCCGGGACGGTGACGCCCTCGGGATCTGGACGGCCGCCGACAGCGGAAAGGTCAAGCGGATCCGGCGCCGCGCCGATGTCCTCGTCGGCCCGTGCGACGTGCGGGGCAATCCGACCGGCGAACAGTCGCCGGCCACGGCGGAGATCGCCGACGCGGCCACCACCGCCCGCTACCGCGCGCTCATCGCCCGCAAGTACGGCATCCTCGGGCGGCTCACCCTGCTGGGCAGCCGGCTGCGGCGCGGCCTGGACGGCACGGTCGGGATCCGGGTGACCCTCGCGGACTGATTGCCACCCAGGGCGTACCGCCCAGGCTGGAGCGCTCGGCGCTCCCCGGAGCAGGCTCGGCGAACTTCTCCTCGTACGTGCCGCCGACCTCGGGGCCGGTGCCGCTGTGCAGGTCGTCGGGGTGCTCGGCGATGGCGCCGATGTGCTCACGCCCAGCGCCCCCACGGACGGCGACACACGCGGCGGGGGCGCGCCGGGGTGCCGGGTTCCCGCCGGCCGACGGGGTCCCGGTGACCGGTGGCACGCTGTGCGACGCGGTGGACCCCCGCCCGGCCGGCGCCTGCCTGGGCGCGGCGCACACGGGTTCTCGCCGGACGCCGCCCGGTGGGAGACCGGTCGAGAGGCCGGCCGGTGGCCGGCAACTCCCGTCAGGTCCAGGCCCGGTACGGCTCGTCGACCAGCTGGAAGACCGGCTCGCCGCGCACCGGGTCCTTGGCGGTGGACAGCCGGACCCGGTCGCCGCTGTGGATGCCGATCGGCGGGCCCATGACCCGGCCCCGTACGACGAAGCCCTCGGCCATCTCTATCAGCGACACGTTGCGCGCGGCAGGCGTGTTGCGGTGCACCACGGTGGAGTGGCGGACCGTTCCGACGCCCTCGCTGCGCTCCGTGCGCAACTCGCTGCCCTGGCACACCGGACACAGCAGCCGCTGGTGCATCGTGGTGCCGCACCAGGTGCAGCGCTGGTAGAGGATGGCGTCCCTGGAGTCCGCGGAGACGGGGTCGAGAACACCCGCCGCGGAGCCGGCCGCCGGATGCGAGGTGCTTGCTGAGTGGTGGTACACGCTGGTCAACTCCCTGCGCTGGGCCGGAATCCCGCGTGCCCGGCGCGACCCGCGCACGCGTGTGCGCGGTTGCCGTGCCGCCGCGCACGCCGACAGAGTATGGCACTGGGTGCCACTCGTAAAGGCACTCCGTACCCCCAGTTTTGCCGGCTGCCCTCCGCGGGTCCCCGTGTGGCTGCCCGTCAGGCCCGGCCCAGCGCCGTCTCCAGCTCCTGCACCACCCGCCACAGGGGGGCGTCGCGGCGGGCGACGACCACCACCACGCCGCCGGGTTCGCCCGCGGCGCCCTCGTGCGCCGCGGGGCCGGCCGGCGCGGGCGCCGCGGGGGTGTCCGCGCCCTGCCCGAACGCCCGCTGCACAAGGGCCAGTGCGTGGTCCACCGCCGCGCCCGCGTCGCCCGTGCCGTCCGACCGCAGCCAGGAGCGCAGCGCGTTGTTGTGCGCGGCCACGACCGCGGCCGCGATCACGTCGGCCCGCAGCGTCCCGTCGGGCCGGCCGGCGAAGCGGCCGCGCAGGTACTCGGCCAGCGCCCGCTCGTAGCGCCAGACCACCGACAGCTCGTACGCGCGCAGGCCCGGCACCTCCTTGGTGAGGCGGTAGCGCTGGACGGAGAACGTCGGGTTCTCGGCGTACATGCGCAGTACCATCCGGGCCGCGTCGCACACCCGCCGCACCGGCTCGTGCGCCTCGTCGCTCGCGGCCAGGAAGGCCGTCATGTCGGACAGGCAGCGCTCGTGGTCGGGGAAGACCACGTCCTCCTTGGAGGGGAAGTAGCGGAAGAACGAACGCCGGCCGACCCCGGCCAGGGCCACGATGTCGTCCACGGTGGTCTGCTCGTAGCCGCGTTCCAGGAAGAGCTGGAAGGCCGCCGCGACCAGGGCGTCCCGCATCGACGGCTTCGCGGCCGGCGCCGCGCTGCTGGAGCTCATGGACGGGAACGTAGCACCCGGAGCCGGATTCACGACACTCAGTGCAGCGATGGCCGCCATGTGAGGGAACTGAGTGCTCTGCCCGGCGGCGCAGCCGGGCGGGGGCGCCGGCGCGCGACGTGCCGTGGCCCCGGGCGCACGGAGCGCCGGGGCCAGGAGGGCCAGGAGGGCCAGGAGGGCCAGGAGTCATGGGCCGGGGGCGGGTGTGCCCCCACCCAGACGTAACCTTTCTGCATCCCGCGCCGACCACGGCCGCACCCGCCCGAGGAGACCCGCATGCCCGCCGCCCGCCCCCGCGTCCTCTACGTCACCGACCTGGCGTACCAGGCCCGCGGGCGCCGGTACGGCGACGAGGACGTCTTCCTCGCCTCCCGGCTCCGCGCCCACTTCGACCTGGCCCTGTGCCACCCGCTCGACGCGGCTGCCCTGATGGACCGCTTCGACGCCGTGGTCGTCCGCAACAGCGGGCCGGTGCTCGGCTACCAGAAGGAGTACGACGCCTTCCGCGCACAGGCGCTGGAGAGCGGCACGCCGGTGTACAACCCGCTCACCGGCAAGGCGGACATGGCCGGCAAGCAGTATCTGCTCGACCTCGGCGCCGCCGGGTTCCCCGTGATCCCGACCGTCGGCGGCGCCGAGGACCTGCACCGGCTGCCCGCCGCGAGCCGCTACGTGGTCAAGCCCCGGCTCGGCGCGGACTCCCTCGGCCTGCGCATCGTCCCCGCCTCCCGGGTCGCCGAGGCCGCCCGCGGCGACGTGCTGATCCAGCCCCGTATCGACTTCGCCTACGAGGTGTCCTTCTACTTCGTCGACGACGACTTCCAGTACGCCCTGTACGCCCCCGACCCGCGGCGCCGCTGGGAGTTGAGGCCCTACGCGGCGACCGCCGCCGACCTGGAGTTCGCCCGGCGCTTCGTCGACTGGAACGAGCTCGGCCACGGCATCCAGCGCGTGGACGCCTGCCGTGCCCCCGACGGCGGTCTGCTGCTGGTCGAACTGGAGGACCTGAACCCCTACTTGTCCCTGGACGCCCTGTCCGAGGACGACCGGGACGCCTTCGTCGCCGCGTTCACGGCGTCCCTGGGCCGTTTCGTGCGGCTCGGCCCGGCCGTACGGTGATCCGTCCCGGGCCCGTCGGGTCGCGGCAGCCCGGCGCCGGCGGGGCCGGGCGGGCCTGAACGGGGCCGTGCCGCGCGCCGTATCTCTGCACGGGACCGCGCACGTCCCGTCCGTGGGGGACGGAAGGAGAGCCAGGTGCCGACACCGCCCGATCCTGAACGGCCGCACCCCGGACCGGTGCTGGAGCCCGTCCGGGTCGAACGGCTGCGCCGCTTCGACGCGCTCGCCGAGCTGATGCGGGACATCCACCCGGAGCGGGAGGCCCACCAGCCCGCCGCGTCCGTGCCGCGCCACACCGCGGCACGCGCGGCGCCCGCCGCCGAGGAGGAGACCCAGGAGCTGCCACCG
>NZ_JBLEBI010000293.1:0-4893 GCF_047340315.1 Streptomyces sp. AF1A | reverse complement strand
GGCCGACGGGCCCGCGCCCGCCGAGCGGCTCGCGGCCCTGCCCGAGGCCGTGCGGCGGCGGGCCCTGCTGGACCTGGTGCGCGAGCACGCGGCCGTGGTCTTCGGGGCGGCCTCGCCCGCCGAGATCGGCCCCCACCAGGTGTTCCGCAAGCTCGGGTCGGACTCGCTCACCTCGGTCGAGCTGCGCAACCGCCTCAAGGAGGCCACCGGCCTGAAGCTGTCCGCCACCCTCGTCTTCGACCACCCCACCCCGGCCGCCCTCGCCGACCACCTCCACGAGCGCCTCGCCCCCGCCACCACCGGTCCGAACCCGGCGGACGGCACGGCACCGAAGCCCCTTGCCGGAGCCGACGACGAGCACGAACTGCTGCGCCTGGAAGGCGAGTTCGAGGCCCTGCTGGTCACCGCCCCGGACGCGGCGGCCCGCCGCCGCATCGGCGACCGGCTGCGCACCCTGCTGCGCCGCTGCGACCCGCAGCCCGCGGACGACACCCCCGGCCAGGACCTGCACCAGGCGACGGACGACGAGCTGTTCGCGGCCCTCGAGGAAGAACTGGGCCTGTCCTGACGGCCCCTGAGACTGCTGGACGCGAGGAAGGTTGACGCCCCCATGGGGAGGAATCCGAGCAACGACCCCGGCACCGCCGGGGACACCGCCCACGACGGCGCCGGCACCGGCGCCGCCACCGAGGACAGGCTCCGCGACTATCTGCGCCGGGCCACCACCGAGCTGCGCGAGGTGAAGAGGCGGCTGCGGCAGGCCGAGGAACGCGACACCGAACCCGTCGCGATCATCGGCATGGCCTGCCGCTACCCGGGCGGCGCCGCCTCGCCCGAGGCGCTGTGGGACCTCGTCGCCGCCGGCCGCGACGTCCTGGGCGACCTGCCCGACGACCGCGGCTGGAACACCGAGGACCTCTACGACCCGGACCCGGACCGGCCCGGCACCTCCTACGCCCACGAGGGCGGATTCCTGCGCGACGCCGCCGACTTCGACGCCGACTTCTTCGGCATCTCCCCGCGCGAGGCCCTCGCCATGGACCCGCAGCAGCGGCTGCTGCTGGAGACAGGCTGGGAGGCGCTGGAGCGGGCCGGCATCGACCCCACCTCGCTGCACGGCAGCGCCACCGGGGTGTACGTCGGCGCCATCGACCAGGACTACGGACCGCCCCTGCACCAGCCCTGGGAGGGCGCCGACGGCCACCTCCTCACCGGCGGCACCGCCAGCGTCCTGTCCGGCCGGATCTCCTACACCCTCGGCCTGGAGGGCCCGGCGGTCACCGTCGACACCGCCTGCTCCTCCTCCCTGGTCGCGCTGCACATGGCCCTGCAGTCCCTGCGCGGCGGCGAGACCACGCTGGCCCTCGTCGGCGGGGTCACCGTGATGGCGACCCCGGGCATCTTCGTGGAGTTCTCCCGCCAGCGCGGCATGGCCCCCGACGGCCGCTGCAAGGCGTTCTCCGCCGACGCGGACGGCACCGGCTGGGGCGAGGGCGTGGGGGTGCTGGTCCTCGAGCGGCTGTCGGACGCGGTGCGGGGCGGGCACCGGGTGCTGGCCGTCGTCCGGGGCAGCGCGGTCAACCAGGACGGCGCCAGCAACGGGCTGACCGCGCCCAGCGGCCCCGCCCAGAAACGGGTCGTGCGCCGCGCCCTGGACCGCGCCGGCCTGACCACCGCCGACGTGGACGTGGTCGAGGCCCACGGTACGGGGACGACGCTGGGGGATCCGATCGAGGCGCAGGCGTTGATCGAGACGTACGGTCAGGGCCGTCCGGCGGAGCGGCCCTTGTTGCTGGGGTCGTTGAAGTCGAACATCGGGCACACGCAGGCGGCCGCCGGTGTGGGTGGTGTGATCAAGATGGTGATGGCGCTGCGGGCGGGTGTGGTTCCGCCGACGCTGCACGTTGCCGAGCCCAGTGGACATGTGGACTGGTCGGCGGGTGCGGTGGAGTTGGTGACCGAGGCGCGTGCGTGGCCGCGGACGGGTCGGGTGCGGCGGGCGGCGGTGTCGTCGTTCGGAATCAGCGGGACGAACGCGCACGTGATTCTGGAGGAGGCACCGCAGGCACCGCAGGCACCGCAGGCACCGGAGGTGCCGGTGGAGGTGGCGCAGGGGGCTCCGGTGGTGGTGGGGTCGGTGCCGTGGGTGTGGCCGGTGTCGGCGCGTGGTGAGGAGGCGTTGCGGGCGCAGGCGGCCAGGCTGCTGGAGTTCGCCCGGGCGCATCCGGAGCTGGAGCCGGGGGCGGTGGGTCATGCCCTGGTGACCGGCCGGGCCGCGCTGCCGTACCGGGGTGTGGCCACCGGTGCCTGCCGTGAGGAGCTGGAGGCGGGTCTGCGCGCCCTGGCCGACGGCCACGACTGCCCGCACCTGGTCCGCGGTGTCCAGACCGACGAACGCGTCGGCTACGTCCTGCCCGACCCGGCCGGCCCCTGGCGCCGTACGGTCCGCGAACTCCTCGCCGGCTCACCCGTGTTCGCCGAACACCTCGAAGCCTGCCTGGCCGCGCTCGCCCCGCACGTCTCCGTGGAGACGGTGCGCGCCCAGTGGAGCGGCCCCGAAGAGGCGCCGATCGCCGAACAGGGCGCCCGCTGCGCCCTGTTCGCCGTGACCGTGGCCCTGGTCCGCACCTGGCGCAAGCTGGGCGTCCGGGTCGACGCCTTCGCAGGCGACCCGGCCCACGGCCCCGCCGCCGCCTGCCTCGCCGGCGCCCTCGGCCTCGACGCCGCCGCCCGC
The DNA here is from genome assembly GCF_047340315.1 of Streptomyces sp. AF1A. Taxonomy (NCBI): domain Bacteria; kingdom Bacillati; phylum Actinomycetota; class Actinomycetes; order Kitasatosporales; family Streptomycetaceae; genus Streptomyces; species Streptomyces sp. AF1A. The sequence goes on along the minus strand of NZ_JBLEBI010000293.1, from coordinate 2,159 downwards.
GCGGCGGCCCTGGGCGAGGACCCCGACCCGGCCCAGCCGACCTGGCTCTGGCTGCGCACCCCTGCGGCGGCGGACCAGGACGGCACCGGCGACGACGTGACCTACGTCGAGCTGCTGCCCGACGGCTCGGTCCTCACCGGTCTCCTGCACGCCTACGTCAACGGCGCCGACGTCGACTGGACCGCCGTGGGCGCCGCATCCCCCGGCGCCGAGCCCGTCGACCTGCCGACCTACGCCTTCCAGCGCAGCCGCTACTGGCTCGGCGCCCCCGAACCGGCCGTACGGGAACGGCAGTCGGTCGACTGGCTCCCCGCGGAGCCCGAGCGGCACGCCGGGCCGCGGGACACCTGGCTCGCGCTGGTGCCGGACGGCTTCGCCGACGACCCGTTCGTCACGGCCGCGGTCGACGCGCTCGGCGCCGACGGCACCCGCGTCACCACCCGCACCGTCGACCTCTCGGCCGACGACGACACGCTCCTGCGCGACCTCACCGACACCGTCGCCGGCACCGGCCCCGCCGGCGTCCTCTCGCTCCTGGACGCCGACGCCACCCCGCGCGGCGACGGCAGCACCGCGCCCCGCGGCGCCCTGGCCACGCTCACCCTGGCCCGGGTGCTGCACGAACTCCCCGAGGCGCCGCCCCTGTGGTGCGCCACGGACGACACCCGCGACCACCCCGCCCCGGCCGACCTGGCCTGGGCGGCCTGAGCCCACGGCAGGAGGGACCATGACCACCCCCACGACACCCGTCCGGCGCGGCGGGCCCCTGCTGAGGTTCCTCCGGGGCCGGCCGGACGAGGACGAGATCACCGCCGCCACGGTGGCGCTGCTCGCCGCACTCCGCGCCCGCCGGGGCCCGGCCGGCGCAGCGGCCGCGCCGGCCCACGACCCCGGCACCGGCTACCGCGCCCCCGGCGCCTGGACGGCCCGCCGCCGTTTCACCTACCGAGACTGACCAGCCGTACGAGTCGGGCCGTACGGCCAGAAGAACCAGCAGGACGAGCCGTCCGTACGACCGTCCGTATGAACTGGCCGTACGAGCCGCCGCACGACCGCCCCCGGACTCCGTGTCCCGGGCGTCCGCAGCCCGGACGCCCCTGTCCCTGGAGGAAGAACCCCATGTCCCGTCGCCTGTTCACCTCGGAGTCCGTGACCGAGGGCCACCCCGACAAGATCGCCGACCAGATCAGTGACACCATTCTCGACGCGCTGCTGCGTGAGGACCCGGCCTCCCGGGTCGCCGTGGAGACGCTCATCACCACCGGCCTGGTGCACGTGGCCGGCGAGGTCACCACCAAGGCGTACGCGCCGATCGCCCAGCTCGTCCGCGACACCGTGCTCCGCATCGGCTACGACTCCTCGGCCAAGGGCTTCGACGGAGCCTCCTGCGGCGTGTCGGTGTCCATCGGCGCGCAGTCCCCGGACATCGCGCAGGGCGTGGAAGCGGCGTACGAGACCCGGGTCGAGGGTGCCGCCGCCGATGGAGAACCCGACGAGCTGGACCGGCAGGGCGCGGGCGACCAGGGCCTGATGTTCGGCTACGCCACCGACGAGACCCCGACACTGATGCCCCTGCCGATCTTCCTGGCGCACCGCCTGGCCAAGCGCCTGACGGACGTCCGCAAGAACGGCACCGTCCCCTACCTGCGCCCGGACGGCAAGACGCAGGTCACCATCGAGTACGACGGCGACAAGGCCGTCCGCCTCGACACGGTCGTCGTCTCCTCCCAGCACGCCTCGGACATCGACCTGGAGTCGCTGCTGACGCCCGACATCCGCGAGTCGGTGGTCGAGCCGGAGCTCAAGGCGCTCGCCGAGGAGGGCATCAAGCTGGACACCGAGGGCTACCGGCTGCTGGTCAACCCGACCGGCCGCTTCGAGATCGGCGGCCCGATGGGCGACGCGGGGCTGACCGGCCGGAAGATCATCATCGACACGTACGGCGGCATGGCCCGGCACGGCGGCGGCGCGTTCTCGGGCAAGGACCCGTCCAAGGTGGACCGCTCGGCGGCGTACGCGATGCGCTGGGTCGCGAAGAACGTGGTGGCGGCGGGCCTGGCCGCCCGCTGCGAGGTGCAGGTCGCGTACGCGATCGGAAAGGCCGAGCCGGTCGGCCTGTTCGTGGAGACGTTCGGCACCAACGAGGTGGAGACCGAGAG
>NZ_JBLEBI010000292.1:0-4908 GCF_047340315.1 Streptomyces sp. AF1A | reverse complement strand
CAGCAGAAAGGGCAGTACGGCGGACGCGTCACCCTCCGCCGACCACAGCGCGCCCGCCGCGGCGGCCGCGTGCCGGGTGCGCAGCAGCGTGCGCAGCAGCGGTGCCGCCTGCCCGGCAGCGCCGAGCACCTCCAGGGTCTCGATCACCTGGACCACGAGAGCGTCCCGCGCCCCCAGTCCGCCGGGCGCGCCCTCGAGCAGCCGCAGCACCTCCGGTACCGCGTCCGCGTCCTGGAGGGCACCCACGGCCGTGAGCAGCGGGGCGGCGACCCGGGCCGCGCCGGGGGAGGTCAGGGGGATCCGGCCCAGCCGCTGCCGCAACGCCGGGGCGAGCGGGGCCGCCGCACGGCCCAGGTGGGCCAGTTCCCGGCCCAGGTCCGGGAGCGCCGCGGGGCCGGCCAGCAGCCGGGCCAGGGGCGGGACCGCCCGCGGATCGCCGCTCCTGACAAGAGCCCTGAGCGGTCCGCCGAGCGTGGGGGAGCCACGCTCCCAGCGGTGCAACCACAGGTCGGGCCGGGCGGCCACCAGCGCGTGCAGGTCGTCCGCGGCGGGCACGGCCAGGGCGAACAGCTCCGCCAGGACCGAGACCGCCGCGTCCCGTAACCGGTCGTCATCGCACGCCAGTTGGGCGCCCAGGAGCCTGACGGCGGCGGTGTAGTCGCCGCGCCGGCTGCGGAACAGCCCCGCCGCCAGCCACACCGCAGTGCACCGGTCCACCGGGTCCGGGCTGGTCAACTGCCCGGTGAGCAGGGCGATCCGGTCGTCGACCCGGTCGCCGAGCGCGCGGTGCAGGGTGCGCAGCAGCTGGGCGCCCTCCTCGTCGGACGGGCGCAGCCGCCGTATGCGGCCCACCAGGGTGTCCGGGGCGGAGTGCTCCACGACGCGAGCGCGGCGCGCGGACCGCTCCCGCAGCAGCCGGACGGCCGTCGGCACCAGATCGGCGGGGAGCCGGGCGGGCGCGGCCAGCGCGAGCCGGCCCAGCGCGGCGAGCCGCGCCCCAGGGGCGTACGGCGGCGCGCTCTGCTCGGCCAGGAGGTCCAACGCGCCGTCGGCGTGCGCGGGGTACCGGCGGACGAACAACCCGAGCGCCTCGGTGAGCCCGAGCAGGACACGGTCGTCGCCCTCGGCCCGTATCCGCTGCCTCAACACGTCCAGAACGCGGGGCGGCTCGGACACGAAGCGCACCAGGGCCCCGGCCGCTGCCCGGCGCACCGACGGGTCGGGGTCCCGGGCGAGGCGCACGAACAGTTCGCCGCCCGCGCACACCGCCTCCCGTGCCCGCCGGTCCCCGCCCACGCTCTCCGCGCCGATGCGGACCAGCAACTCCACGATGCAGCCCCGGTCCGGCACCTCCTCGCGCGCCGCGAGCGAGAACAGGAACGGCACGCAGGCCAGCGTCGCGTCGTACACCCTCCCCTCGTGGTGCACGGTGCCGTACATCCCGTCGAGCGCGGTCGCCCGCTCGGCGGCGTCCGCGGACGCCAGCCCCCGTAACCACCCGGGCACGTCCTCCGCGCTGCCGCGCGCATGCCGCAGCGAGGCCCAGTCGACCTCGTCGATCCCCGTGAACACGTAGTCCTCCCCAGGCGAGTGTCACCTGATCGCGAGTGTGCACCACGACACTGACAACGGTGCGAAGCCGCACGCTGACTGTGTGCGATCCGTCGGCGCTCACCGGCCAACGGGAGCGGGGGAGGCTCGCGGACCTCCAAGGCGCGCGGCGCGACCCGCCCCGCGCACTCGCCCGGGGAAGGAGTCAGCCGTGGTGGGGCAGCGCCCGATCGAGGATCGCCCCCAGGTCGGTCCCGGCGGGCAGCGTGCCGAACGCGTGCCCCCAGTCACCCCCCAGCCGGGTCGCGCAGAACGCGTCCGCCACCGCATGCGGGGCGTACCGGACCAGCAGCGAGGCCTGCAGGGCGAGCGCCATCCGCTCGACCAGTCGGCGGGCGGTCACCGGGTCCGCCCCAGCCAACCCGTCCTTGAGCGCGGCCACGGCCCCGTCCAGGCGGGCGTCCGCGCCGCGTGCGAGGGCGAGTTCGGCGAACAGGGCCTCGGCCGTGTCCGCCTCCCGGCCGAGGGCGCGCAGCACGTCCAGCGCGTTGACGTTGCCCGAGCCCTCCCAGATCGACAGCAGCGGCGCCTCCCGGTAGTGCCGGGGCATGCCCGAGTCCTCCACGTATCCGTTGCCGCCCAGGCACTCCAGGGCCTCGGCGGTGAACGCCGGGCCCCGCTTGGTGACCCAGTACTTGCCGACGGCCGTGGCGATCCGCCGGAAGGCGCGCTCCCCGGCGTCCCCGCGCACCGCCCGGTCCGCGGCCCCGGCCAGCCGCAGCGTCAGCGTCGTCGCCGCCTCCGACTCCAGCGCCAGGTCGGCCAGGACGTTGCGCATCAGCGGCTGGTCGATGAGCCGGGCGCCGAACGCGCTGCGGTGCCGGGCGTGGTGGCCGGCCTCGACGAGGGTCTTGCGCATCAGGGTCGCCGAGGACATCACGCAGTCCAGGCGCGTGCAGTTGACCATCTCGATGATGGTCTTCACGCCCCGCCCCTCGGGTCCGACCAGCCAGGCCACGGTCCGGTCGAACTCCGGCTCGGAGGAGGCGTTGGAGCGGTTGCCCAGCTTGTCCTTCAGGCGCTGGACGCGGAAGGTGTTGCGGCTGCCGTCCGGCAGCACCCGCGGCACCAGGAAGCACGACAGCCCGCCGGGGGCCTGCGCCAGCACCAGGAAGACGTCGCACATCGGCGCCGACGTGAACCACTTGTGCCCCTGCAGCGTGTACACCCCGGGCTCGCCGGTGGGTGTGGCCGTGGTGGTGTTCGTCCGGACGTCCGAGCCGCCCTGCTTCTCGGTCATGCCCATCCCGGCGAGCAGTCCGGGCTTCTCGGTCGGCACCCGCAGGCCGGGCTCGTACTCCCGGCTCGTGAGCAGCGGCTCGTAGACCTTGGCGAGATCCGGCTGGGCGCGCAGGGCGGGCACGGCGGCGTACGTCATCGAGGTCGGGCAGCCGTGGCCCGCCTCCGTGTGGCCCCACACCAGTCCGCCCGCGGTGCGGGCCACATGGGCGCCGGGACGCTCGTCCGCCCATGGAGCCCCGGCCAGGCCCTCGGTGACCGCCGTGCGCATCAGGTGGTGCCAACTGGGGTGGAACTCCACCTCGTCGATGCGATGGCCGTAGCGGTCGTGGGTGCGCAGCACCGGCTCGTACCGGTTCGCCTGCTCGCCCCACTCCTGCGCCTGCGCGCTGCCGGCGCGCATCCCGAGGCGCCGGACGTCCTGCTCGGCCCACCCGGCGCCCTCGCGGCGCAGGCCCTCCAGCAGGGCCCGGTCGTCGGAGGCGTCGTACGGGGCCAGGGGCGGGGCCTGGTTGGTGACGTCGTGCGTGCCCTCGTACGGGGCGTACTGCGGCTGCGTGTGCAACTGCGCGGGTGTCGTGACCATACGAGCCATGTTGCACTCTTGCTGCGGCCGTAGCAATGATGCAACACGAAGTCGCACGTAGAGTACGTGCCCATGCGCATGAACGCGTCCGCCGGACCCGACACGGCCGGCCTGCGGCCCCTGTCCGCGCGGTCGGTGGTGCTCAGCATGCTCCTCGGCGTGCACCCGCCCGAGCTGCCGGTGAGGGACCTCGTGCGGCTGGTGGAGCCCTTCGGCGTCGGCGGTTCCACACTGCGGGCCGCGCTGAGCCGCATGGTGGCCGCGGGTGACCTGCGGCGCACGGACGCCGTGTACGCGCTCAGCGACCGGTTGCTGGCCCGCCAGCGCCGCCAGGACGACGCCGTGCACCCTCGCACGCGCGCGTGGCACGGCACCTGGGAGATGGTGGTGATCACGGCGACCGGCCGCGGCCCCGCCGAACGCGCCGAGCTGCGCGCCCGGCTGACCGCGCTGCGCCTGGCGGAGCTGCGCGAGGGCGTGTGGCTGCGCCCGGCCAACCTCGACCGCGCCCTGCCGGACGCACTGCGCCGCGTGGCGGAGACGTACACCGCCCGCCCCGACGCGGCGCCGCACGACCTGGCGGCCCGCCTGTGGCCGCTGGACGCCTGGGCCGCCACCGCCCGCGCCCTGCTCGCCCACGCGGAAGGCTCCCCGCACCCGGCCGACCGGCTGGCCGCCTTCGCGGCCATCGTGCGCCATCTGCTGGCCGACCCGGTCCTGCCGCCCGGTCTGCTTCCTGCCGACTGGCCGGGGCAGTCGCTGCGTGCGGCCTACGCCGGGTACCAGCGGGAACTGGCCGCGTCGGTGGGGCGCAGGGACTGGGGCGCCTGAGGGGCGGGGGGTTTTGGTGAGGCTGTCCCGGATACGGGCTGATCGCCACCGGGAGCGCTTTTACGGCCGTCGTGCGCCGTCTGCTCGCCGACCCCGTCCTGCCGGCCGGCCTGCCCCCTGCAGGGGCGCCTGACGGGCGGGCGGTCCCGGTGAGGCCGTCCGCGATGCGGCGCTGACCGCCGCCGGATGGTGAGGTGCCGACGGCCACCCGGTGACGCGGTGCCGACCGCCACCCGATCGCCGTCGGCGACCGCCCGCCGGAGTGCGCTTCCACGGTGGCGGATCCGTCGCTCGCCCGGGGGCGGGTGGCGTCGGCGCGGTGCCGGGCGTTCCCTGGGAAGTGGTGGATGACCAGCACGGCCGCGGGCACTCGGGGGCTACTGGACGCGATCTCACCCGAGGAGAGTCATGGCTGAGCAGAAGCCGTCGTCGGCCCTCACGGCGCCGCTGCGCGGCGCGGCCTCGGCGCTGCGCAAGGTGCCCGGTGCGGGGATGGTGAGCAGGGCGGCGGAGGAAACCCTGGACAAGGTCGGTGCGGTGTCCCCGCGCGGGCGTCGCATGGCGGTGTACGCCGGCGCCGGGCTGCTCGGCGCGGCGGGAGTGGTGGAGTGGCCCGTCGCCGTGACCGGCGCGGCGGTCGC
>NZ_JBLEBI010000291.1:0-4926 GCF_047340315.1 Streptomyces sp. AF1A | reverse complement strand
CAGCAGCAGGGGCCGGGGCAGCGGGCGCTGGAGACACCGCGGGCCGCGGGGCTGGCCGGGGTCGTCTTCGCGGTCCTGCTGGCGGCCATGATCGTCCTGATCCGGCTCGGCATCCCGGAGGGGGCCGACGCGGTGACCGCCCGGGGTCTGGAGGACTCGACGCGGCGCCGGGCGGTGCACACGGCCCTCGCCCTGGTGCCGTTCGCCGGGATCTTCTTCCTGTGGTTCGTGGGCGTCGTACGAGCCCACATCGGTGACGCGGAGGACAGGTTCCTGGCCACCGTGTTCCTCGGCAGCGGACTCGTCTTCACCGCCTCGATGTTCGGCGCCGCCGCGGCGGCCGGCGCCGTGCTCGCGGTCGCGCACCCCAGCGGGCCGGCACCGGGGCCGTCCACCTGGACCTTCGGCCGCCACTTCGCGTACACGCTGATGACGGGGTACGCGATGCGGATGGCGGCCGTCTTCGTGTGCTCGATGTCGGTGATCGGCCACCGCCTCGCCGTCCTGCCGCGGTGGCTGACGGTCCTGGGCTTCCTCACCGCCCTGACGCTGCTCTTCGCCGCGTCCAACGTGCCCTGGGCGGAACTGGTCTTTCCGGTGTGGTCGCTGCTGCTGAGCGTGTACATCCTCGTGGTGGGCGGCCGGAGCCGGTCCCCCGCCGCGGCCGCCGGATGAACCGCTCCGCCCGGGGCCGCTCACCCGATCGGCGTGCCCGGCGCGCGGCCACCCCGCCTCCGCTTCCATGCTGGCGAGCGGGGGACGACCGCCGTCCGGGCGCCGGCCGCGCCGGCGGCGTGGTGCGCACCGGACCCTGACCGTCGCGGAAGGGCGGAGCGTCGATGAGGCTCGTCGTCGATCTCAACAAGTGCCAGGGATACGCGCAGTGCGTGTTCCTCGCGCCCGACGTCTTCGCCCTGCACGGCGAGGAGTCGCTGATCTACAACCCTCACCCGGCCGGGGAGCAGCGGGAGCGCCTGGCGCGCGCCGTCGCCGCCTGCCCGGTGCAGGCGATCACGGCGGACGGCCTGGACGGCGCGGGCGCATCGCCGACGCGCCCGGTGGCCGGCACCCCTCGGGGGGCGTCCGATGGCAGCTGACTCCATGGAGTGGCTCAGGCGCGAGGGGCGGATCGTGATCGTGGGCGCCTCGCTGGCCGGCCTGCGGGCCGCCGAGACGCTGCGCGCCGAGGGCTTCGCCGGTGCGCTCACCCTCATCGGTGACGAGCCGTACGAACCGTACGACCGGCCGCCGCTGTCCAAGGCGGTCCTGCTGGGCATGGCGTCCCCGCGCCACACCGAGCTGCCCCGGCGCCGGGAGATCGACGCCAAGTGGCGGCTGGGCGTGGCGGCCACGGGGCTCGACCTGTCGGCCAAGCGGGTCCGGCTGGCGGACGGGGACGAGGTGGAGTACGACCGGCTGCTCATCGCGACCGGGGTGCGCGCCCGGCCCTGGCCGAACGAGGCGGAAGGCCGGCTGGACGGCGTCTTCCTGCTGCGCACCCGGGACGACGCGGTCGCGCTGCACCGGCGGCTGACGTCGGGGGCGCGGCGGGTGTTCGTCATCGGCGCCGGGTTCGCCGGCTGCGAAGTCGCCGCCGCGTGCCGGGAGATGGGCCTCGAGGTCTCGGTGGCGGAGCGGGCGGGCGCGCCGCTGGTGGGCGCCCTCGGCGGGGTGATCGGCGCGGTCGCCACCGACCTGATGCGGGAGAACGGCGTCGACCTGCGCACCCGGGTCACGGTGACCGCGCTGGAGGGCGACACGGTCGGGCGGGTGCGGGCCGTCCATCTGTCCGACGAGAGCGTCGTCGAGGCGGATGTCGTGGTCGTCTCGCTGGGTTCGCTGCGCAACACCGAGTGGCTGGCCGGGTCGGGGCTCGGGGCGGGGCCTCGGGGCATCGCCTGCGACGCGGGCTGCCGGGCCTTCGACTTCCGGGGCATCGTCACCGACGACGTGTTCGTCGCGGGCGACGTCGCACGCTCCCCGCACGCCCTGTTCGGCTACCAGTTCCTCTCGCTGGAGCACTGGGGCAACGCCGTCGCGCAGGCGGAGACCGCGGCGCACAACATGGTCTGCCAGGGCGCGGACCGGCGGCCGCACCTGTGGATGCCCGCCTTCTGGTCCTCGCAGTTCGGGGTGAACATCAAGTCGGTCGGCGTACCGCCGATGGGCGAGCAGCTCATGATCACGCAGGGCTCGCTCGCCGAACGCCGGTTCGTCGGGGTCTACGGCCACCGGGGCCGGATCGTGGCGGCCGTGAGCTTCGACGACACGCGGTGGCTGGAGTTCTACCAGCGGCAGATCGAGCGCGGCGCGCCGTTCCCGGTGGAGTATCCGACGGTGGACCGGCGGCCCGAGGGGCGGCAGCCGGTGGACGCCGACTTCCCCGACCCGTCCCTGCCGACCCACGGCCCCACGGTGACCCTCAGCGGCTACTCGCCGGCCGACCAGGAGCTGGTCTTCCACCCCGCCCGCCACTGAGCCGCCCGGCCCGACGCTCCAAGGACCTGTCATGACGCAAGCCTCGCTGACCAGCCGGATCACCGACTTCGCCAACCGCCCCGACCCGTACCCGGTGTACGAGGAACTCCGCAGGACGCCGGTGCTGCACGAGGAGGAGGACGGTCCGTACGTCATCAGCTCGTACTACGACATCGAGGCGCTGCTCCACGATCCCCGGCTGAGCTCGGACGCCGCCAACCTGACGGCCCCCGGGCCCGACGAACTGTCCCAGACGGAGGAGACCGGGGGGCTGCCGCCGTCGTTCCTGCGCCTCGACCCGCCCGAGCACGACCGGCTCCGGCGCATCGCCAACAGCGCCTTCGGGCCGCCCCACCGGCCGCGCCGGGTGGACGGTCTGCGCGGCGAGATGGCGTCCGTCGTCACCGGCCTGATCGACGGCTTCGGGGGCGCCCGGCAGATCGACCTGGTCGACCAGTTCGCCTACCCCTTCCCGGTGACCGTGATCTGCAGGCTGCTCGGGGTGCCGCGGGAGGACGAGCCGCGGTTCCGCGGCTGGGTCGATCAGCTGGTCGCGAGCCTCGACCCGGAGTCGCGCCGGAGCGCGGACGCCGATTTCCAGAAGTCCCTGCGGGAGGCGCGGATGCAGCTCGGCATGTATCTGGCCGGGCTGGTCGAGCAGCGCACCAGGCGGCCGCAGGACGATCTGCTGTCCGACCTGGCGAACAGCCGCGGCCCGGCCGGCTCCATGTCGATGATGGAGGTGCTCAGCACGGCCGTGCTCCTGCTCATCGCGGGCCACGAGACGACCGTCAACCTCATCACCAACGGCATGCTCACGCTGCTGCGCCACCCGGACATCCTTCAGCGGCTGCGCGCCGACCCGGGCCTGTCGGTGCGGATCGTGGAGGAGCTGCTGCGCTACGAGCCGCCGGTGCAGATGCTGCCGCAGCGCACGTGCCTCACCGACATCCAGGTGCGCGAGGTGACCATCCCCAAGGGTTCGCGCATCTGGCTCGTCCTGGCGGCGGGCAACCGGGACCCGGAGCGGTTCAAGGACCCCGACCGCTTCGACCCGGACCGCGAGGACGTCCAGCACCTCGGCTTCGGCAGCGGCATCCACAGCTGCTTCGGCGCTCCGCTGGCCCGGCTGGAGACCCAGCTGGCGCTGTCCGAGCTGACCCGCCGGCTGGAGAATCCGCGCCTGGTCGAGGACCCGCCGCCGTACCGGCGCAACGCCGTGCTGCGCGGCCCGCGCCACCTGAACGTGGCCTTCGAGGGGCTGCGTTCCTGACGGGTCAGTGCGCGAGCGGTGTGAGCTGGACCAGCCCCACCCAGGTCTCCGGCCCCGGCTGGGCGTACCCGGCACGCACCCCGTACCGGCCCGCGGGCAGCGGTATCCGCAGATGCTCCTGCCGGTCGGCCGCTCCGCCCGGCCAGGCCGAGTCGAACAGGACCACCGGGCCGGGCACGTCCCAGCGCAGCTCGGGTTCCCACACGGCCGCCCGGAGCGCGGCGGGGATCCCTTCCAGCAGTTCGCGCTCGGAGTTCGCGGCGGACCACCGTACGAAGGCGCCGTGCTCGGGCAGGTAGGAGGTGGCGGCGGGCTCGTCGCCGAGGACGAGGGCCGCGCTGTCGCCCACCGGGAGCAGTCCGGCGTACCCGGAGACCTCGCAGGCCCGGTCGTAGTCGGTGTCGAGTTCCTCGCTGTCGGCGCCCGCCCAGAACGGCAGGACCACCTCTGGAACCGCTATCAGCGGGCCGCCGCCCGACTCCACCCACTCCAGCGCGCCTGGATCCGCATACCGAGCCATGGGGGAAGAACCTACACGGGCGACCGCCGGCGGCCGCACGCGCCCGCCACCGGAGCCGTTCACGCGCCGGACACGCCCCGCAGGCGCAGCGTCGAGCCCGATCTGCCCTTGACGACCTCCAGTTGGGCATGGATGCGGCGGCGGAGGTCGGGGACGTGGCTGACGATGCCGACGCTGCGGTCGCGTTCGCGCAGGGAGTCGAGGACGTCCAGGACCTCGTCGAGGGTCTGGTCGTCGAGGCTGCCGAAGCCCTCGTCGATGAAGAGGGTGTCCAGGCGGACGCCTCCCGCCTCGTCGGTGACGACGTCGGCCAGGCCGAGGGCCAGGGCGAGGGAGGCGAAGAAGGTCTCCCCGCCGGACAGGGTGGCGGTGTCCCGTTCCCGCCCGGTCCAGGCGTCGACGACGTGCAGCCCGAGGCCGCTGCGGCCGCGTCCGGTGCGGTCGTCGGAGTGGACGAGGGTGTAGCGCCCGGACGACATGCGCTGCAGGCGCACGGTCGCGGCGGCGGCGACCTGCTCCAGACGGGCCGCGAGCACGTACGACTCCAGGCGCATCTTGCGCTCGTTGTCGGCGGAGGTGCCCGCGGTGAGGGCGGCCAGGCGGGCGACGCGGTCGTACTCGTCGCGGAGCGGGGCGAGGCGTCGTACGGCCGCGG
>NZ_JBLEBI010000290.1:0-4997 GCF_047340315.1 Streptomyces sp. AF1A | reverse complement strand
GCCGCGCTCCGGCGCACCGACGCGACGGGCCCCCGTACGACGGACACCCGGAACCGGAGGACGGCCACCCGGCCCGCCCCTCAGGCGGGCCGACCCGCCCCGCACCCGCTTGCACCGACTTCACCGCAGCCTCGACCACCGCACCCCCGCCGACCAGGAGGCTGCACTCGCAGCCTGACCATCACACCGATGGTGTCCGGCAAAGCGGAACAAGCTCAGCCGCCGTTGGGGGCGCGGTGGCGGGGCTGGTCGGGGGCGGGACGGCGGATGGCCGGGGGGACGGCACGGACGACCGGCTCGTCGGCGCTGAGCGTGAGCGGCTCGCCGTGGTGGTGCAGGGTCAGCGGCGGCCCGTCCAGCAGCGCGTACGTGGCCTTGTCGGCACCGATGTCCACGCGCAGCCGGCGCCCGCGGAACTGCACGTTGAAGGCCAGGCGCCCGAGCTGCTCGGGCACGCGGGGCGCGAACCGCAGGCGCTCGCCGTCCCTGCGCATGCCGCCGAAGCCGGCCACCAGCGCCATCCAGGTGCCGGCCAGCGAGGCGATGTGCAGGCCGTCGCGCGTGTTGTGCTCCAGGTCCCGCAGGTCCATGAGGGCCGCCTCGGCGGTGTAGTCGTAGGCGAGGCCCAGGTGCCCCGCCTGGGCGGCGACGACGGCCTGGCAGCAGGCGGACAGCGACGAGTCGCGCACGGTCAGCGGCTCGTAGTACGCGAAGTTCCGGGCGGTCTGCTCCTCGTCGAACCGCTCGGCGAAGTAGCCGCCGCAGGTGTACATCGCCAGTACCAGGTCGGCCTGCTTGACGACCTGCTTGCGGTAGAGGTCGAAGTAGGGGAAGTGCAGCAGCAGCGGGTACTGGTCCGCGCGGGTGCCGGTGAAGTCCCAGCGCTGGTAGCGGGTGAATCCGGCGTGCTGTTCGTGGACGCCCAGCTCGTCGTTGTAGGGGACGTGCATGGCCTCGGCCGCGTCCCGCCAGGCCGCGCTCTCCTCCTCGTCCACGCCGAGCCGCCGTGCCTCGCGCGGATGGCGTTCGACGGCGTCGGCGGCGGCGCGCAGGTTCTGGCGCGCCATCAGGTTGGTGTAGGTGTTGTCGTCGGCGATCGCGCTGTACTCGTCGGGGCCGGTGACGCCGTCCAGGTGGAAGACGCCGTGCGCGTCGTGGTGGCCCAGTGAGCGCCACAGCCGGGCCGTCTCGACCAGCAGCTCCACACCCACCTCGCGTGCGAAGGCGCTGTCGCCGGTGGCCGCGACGTAGCGGACGACGGCGTCGGCGATGCCGGCGTTCACGTGGAAGGCCGCGGTGCCGGCCGGCCAGTACGCGGAGCCCTCCCGGCCGGCGATGGTCCGCCAGGGGAACGCGGCCCCGGAAAGCCCCAGTTGGGCAGCCCGCTCCCGGGCGTCGTCCAGCGTGTTGTACCGCCAGCGCAGCGCCTCGGCGACGGCCGCCGGGGCGGTGTGGGTGAGCACGGGCAGCACGAACATCTCGGTGTCCCAGAAGGCGTGCCCGTCGTAGCCCGAGCCGGTCAGTCCCTTGGCCGGTATCGCGCGCTGCTCGGCGCGGGCGCCCGCCTGCAGGACGTGGAACAGGGCGAACCGGACGGCCTGCTGGATCTCCTCGTCGCCCTCCACCTCGACGTCGGCGCGCGCCCAGAAGTCGTCCAGGCAGCCCCGCTGGTCGGCCAGCAGGCCCTCCCAGCCGTCGTGCGCGGCCGCGGCGAGCGCGGCGTCGACCTGGTCGGCCATCGCGGGCAGCGAGCGGGTGCCGGACCAGCCGTGCGCGACCAGCTTCTCCACCCGCAGTCTCTGGCCGGGCTCCAGGACGGAGGTGACGGTCAGCCGGGCCAGGTCGCTGCCGCTCTCGCCGCGGGTGGTGGTGCCCTGCGGGCCGGTGACGACGTGGTCGGCGGCCACGGCCACCCGCAGGCCGCTGCGCCGGGTGCGGTGCACCAGCCGCAGCCGGCTTCCGGAGGCGAAGTGGTCCTCGTGCTCCAGCGGCGACTGCAGCGCCATCGCGGCGCGCGGATCGCCGCCGGGCTCCGGCAGGCTCTCGTTGGCGACCAGTTCGGACTGGACCACCACCCGGCTGCGGCTGTCGACGGCCTCCACCTCGTACGCCACGGCCGCCACCGCCCGCTGGGTGAGCGAGACCAGCCGGGTCGAGCGCACCCGGATGGTGGAGCCGGCCGGGGAGGTCCACTCGCAGGTCCGCTCCAGCACCCCGCGGCGCAGGTCCAGTACCCGTTCGTGGGCGACGAGCCGGCCGTAGCGCAGGTCGAACGGCTCGTCGTCCACCAGCAGCCGCAGGATCTTGCCGTTGGTGACGTCGATGACCGTCTGGCCCGACTCCGGATAGCCGTAACCGGCCTCCGCGTACGGCAGCGGGTGCACCTCGTGCACGCCGTTGAGGTAACTGCCGGGCAGCCCGTGCGGTTCGCCCTCGTCCAGGTTGCCGCGCCAGCCGACATGGCCGTTGGACAGCGCGAACACCGACTCGCTCTGGGCGAGGACGTCGAGGTCGAGGTCGGTCTCCCGGACCGCCCACGGCTCGACGGCGTACGACCGGTCGGTGATCACCGCGCGCCTCCCAGCTCGGCGAGGTCCTTGACGACGACGCTCGCGCCGTGCGCGTACAGCGCGTCGGTCTGACCGACCCGGTCCACGCCGACCACGTACCCGAAGCCGCCCGCACGGCCCGCGTCCATGCCGGCCAGCGCGTCCTCGAAGACGGCCGCCCGGGACGCCGCGACGCCGAGGTCGCGGGCGGCGGCGAGGAAGGTGTCGGGGTGCGGCTTGCCCGGCAGCTTCCGCGCCGAGGCGACCACGCCGTCGATCCGCACGTCGAAGAAGTGCTCGGCGCCGACGGCCCGCAGCACGTCACGGCAGTTGGCGCTCGAGGAGACGATCGCGGTGCGCAGCCCCTCGGCCCGGACCGCTTCCAGATAGCGCAGCGTGCCCTCGTAGGCCTGGACGCCGCCGGTGCGGATCTTCTCCAGCACCAGGACGTTCTTGCGGTTGCCGAGGCCGTGCACGGTGCGCGCGTCCGGCGGGTCGCCGGGGCTGCCCTCGGGGAGCCGGATGCCGCGCGAGGCGAGGAAGGCACGCACACCGTCGGCGCGGGGCCGTCCGTCGACGTACTCGTCGTAGTCGGCGACCGCGTCGAACGGCCGCGCCTGCGCGCCCTCGTAGTCGCGCAGGAAGGCGTCGAACGCCTCCTTCCAGGCGGCCGCGTGCACGACGGCCGTCCTCGTCACGACCCCGTCGAGATCGAAGAGGCAGGCCTGGATGCTGTCGGGCAGACCGAGCTGAGTCATACCCAGCACTGTTCCCCCCAAAGCGGCACTCCAGTGGGTGGCGCGCGCCACACGGTGCGCGGACCGCGGGTGACACACTCTCCGGTGTGCCGCTGACCTTCGACGACCTCCTGATCCGCGCCCGCGGCCTCGCCCGGGACGGCCGGCGTGCCCTGCTCGGCATCGCGGGCAGCCCCGGCGCGGGCAAGTCCACTCTGGCCGGGCACCTGGTGCGCGCCCTGAACGCCGACGGCCCGCCCTGGGCGGCGCACGTTCCCATGGACGGCTTCCACCTGGCCGACGCCGAACTGGACCGGCTCGGCCGCCGGCACCGCAAAGGCGCCCCGGACACCTTCGACGCGGCCGGGTACGCTGCGCTGCTGCGGCGGCTGCGCGAGGACACCGACGAGGTGGTGTACGCGCCCGGGTTCGAGCGGGTGCTGGAGCAGCCGATCGCGGGCGCGATCCCGGTGCCGCCCGCCGCCCGGCTGGTGGTGACCGAGGGCAACTACCTGCTGCTGGAGCAGGGTTCGTGGGCGCGGGTGCGGCCCTGTCTGGACGAGGCGTGGTTCTGCGAGATACCCGAGGACGAGCGGATCCGCCGACTGGTCGCCCGGCACGAGGAGTTCGGCAAGGACCACGCGAGCGCGGTCACCTGGGTCCTGGGCACGGACCAGCGCAACGCCGACCTGATCGCGACGACCCGGGCGCGGGCGGACCTGGTGGTGCCGGGCGGTGCGTGCGCCCCTGCCTCGCCGTAACGGGCCCGGGGCGGGCCGGTGTTGGCCCCGCGTCCGCGTTCACCTGCCGAACAGGGGAGATCGAGGTGAACTCCGGCGGGCCGCGGTCCGTACCCGTCTACACGGCAGAGGGTCTGCCGGTACGACTCGTTGAGCGGTGACGCCCGCAGCGGCGGGAGCGGTGCCATAGTGGGGCCATGATCCGGCGCCCGAGCGCTGCTGCCCCTCCGGTGCCACCGCGGGGCGGATGATGGCACCCGAACAGCACCTGGTCCTGGCACGTGAGACGGCCGTCGCGGGGCCCGTGCGGGCGCCCTCCGGGGTGCGCCGGCACCGGCGGTGGCTCGTGCCGCTGCTCGTGGCGCTGCTGCTGGCGCAGATGGCGGCGGCGATGGTGACGACCGCGGTGCGGCAGACGCCCACCATCGACGAGCCGGTGTACGTCGCGACCGCGACCGACTACCTGCGCGAGCACCGGGTGCGCTACAACCCGGAGCATCCGCCGCTCGGCAAGCTGCTCATCGAGGCCGGTGTGGCGGCGGCCGATCCGCACTACGACGCCTCGTTCACCGGTACCCAGGGGGACGTGGGCCGCCATCTGCTGTACGAGTCGGGCAACGATCCCGGGCGGCTGATGCTCTGGGCGCGGCTGCCGGTGATCGCCCTGACGCTGCTGTTCGGGCTGGTCGCCTTCGCCTTCGCGCGCGAGGTGGCGGGCACGGCGGGTGGGCTGGTGGCGCTCGCGCTGTACGCCTTCTCCCCCGATCTGATCGCGCACGGTTCGCTGGCCACGCTGGACGTGCCGGAGACCGGGCTCGTGCTGACGTCGGCCTGGCTGGTGTGGCGGGCGCGGCGAAGGCCGGTGCGGTGTCTGCCGCTCGCCGGGGCGGCTCTGGGGGCGGCCGTGGCGACCAAGATGAGCGCGCTGCCCGCCGTGCCGGTGGTGATGGTGCTGGCCGCGGTGTCGGTCC
>NZ_JBLEBI010000289.1:0-5143 GCF_047340315.1 Streptomyces sp. AF1A | reverse complement strand
AGCGCAGTACCGCGTCGAGGTCGGGCGGCCGTTCCCCGGATCCACCGCCCGCCCACGACCTCGCAACGGTTGCCCGCCATGTCGCACAAGCCCACCTCCGGCGCCCGTCATCTGCGCCGGCTGCTCGAACTCCTCGCCGCGGGCGCCCCTGCCGAGGACCTCGGTGCCGTCGCCGTCGAGGCGCGCCGCAGCGGCGCCGCCGCCCCGGACCTCGCGGAGGTGGAGCAGGCCACCGAGGCCGCGCTGCGCGTCCAGAGCACGCTCCGGCAGCACCGGCGCCGGGAGGCGGAGCTGACCGCGCTCTTCGACACCGCGGGGGACCTCGCGGCCCTGCGCGACCTCGACGCGGTACTGCGCTCCATCGTCCGGCGGGCCAGGATGCTCCTGGGCACCGACACGGCCTACCTCACGCTGCCCGACGAGGAGGCCGGCGACACCTACATGCGGGTCACCGACGGCTCGGTGTCGGAGCTGTTCCAGAACCTGCGCCTGCAGCTGGGGGAGGGCCTCGGCGGCCTGGTCGCGCAGACCGCGCGCCCCTACGCCTCCCCGGACTACCGCACCGACGACCGCTTCGTGCACACCGGCAGCATCGACGCCGGTGTGCTGGACGAGGGCCTGGTCGCGATCCTCGGCGTGCCGCTGCTGCTGGGCTCGGGCAGCGGCGGCCAGGTCATCGGGGCGCTGTTCGCCGCCGACCGCACGCCGCGCACCTTCGCCCCGGACGAGGTCGCCCTGCTGTGCTCGCTGGCCGACCACGCCGCCATCGCCATCGACACCGCGAAGGCCATGGCCGACGCCCGCGCCGCACTGGCCGAGCTGGCCGAGGCGAACGCCGTCATCCGGGAGCACTCCGCCGCCATGCAGCGGGCCGAGGAGGCACACGACCGGCTCACCGATCTGGTGCTGCGCGGCGGCGACGTCCCGGACGTGGCCGCCGCCGTGGCCGGTCTGCTGAAGGGGGACGTCGCGGTCCACGACGGCTCCGGGTGGCCGCTCACCGCGGTCGGCGAGCACGGGGGCTTTCCGCGGAGCGCCGAGGACCCCGGCGGTGCGGCCGCGGCGGCGGCGCTGGTCGAGGCGGCGAAGAGCTCACGCGCGGCCGCCCACGCGGTGTTCCGTGACGGGCGCTGGGTCTGCGCCGTGCTGGCCGGGCAGGAACTGCTGGGCTGTCTGGTCCTGTACGGGCGGCCCGATCTGGACGGTCCCGACCGGCGCCTGTTCGAGCGCAGCAGCGTCGTGACCTCTCTGCTGCTGCTGTTGCGGCGTTCGGTCGCGGAGACCGAGAACCGCGTCCGCGGCGACCTGATCACCGATCTGCTCACCGCGCCCGACCGGGACCCGGCCGGCCTGGTGGCCCGCGGCCGCCGCCTGGGCGTCGACCTCGCCCGGCCCCACGTCCTGCTCGTCGCCCGGACCGGTGACGCGGCCCGTCAGCGGCTCGCCGACGCCGCCGTGCAGTACCTGTTCGGGTGCGGCGGCGTCAGCGCGGAGCACGAGGGCTCCGTGGTGCTGCTGCTCCCCTGCGACGGCACCGCGCCGGGCGAGGCGGCCCGCGCCGCCGCCGCGCAGCTCGGCCAGTTGGCCGGCGAGCCGGTCACGGTGGCCGGCGCCGGGCCCGCGGCCGGGCCGCGGGCCATCGCCGACGCGCATGCCGAGGGCCTGCGCTGCCTGCGGGCCCTGCGGGTGCTCGGCCGGGCCGGGCACGGGGCGAGCGTCGCCGAACTCGGCTTCCTCGGTGTGCTGTTGGGCGAGGGACACGACGTGGACGGCTTCGTCACCGCCACCCTGGGGCCGCTGCTGGAGTACGACGCCCAGCGCGGCACCCAGCTGGTCCGCACCCTGCGCGCCTACTTCGGCTGCGGTGGGAGCCTGACCCGGGCGAAGGAGGAGCTGCACGTGCACGTGAACACGGTCGTGCAGCGGCTGGACCGCATCCAGGCGCTGCTCGGCCCCGGCTGGAACACCCCCGAGCAGATGCTGGAACTCCATCTCGCCCTGCGCCTGCACCTGTTGTCGGGCGCGGGCGCGTGACCCGCGATCCCCCACGCGGCGCGGGTCTGTGCCCCGCACGTGGGCCGCGCGGGGACCGAGCCGTACGGCGGGGCGGCGCACGCGGTATCGCACGGCTCCGGCGCGCGGGTCACGGTGCCGGCCGGCCCGGTCACCGTGACGGCGTGCCGCCCGGCTCTCCGGTTCCCGACACGCCGGTCGCGACCAGCAGATGCTGTGCCACGATCCGGGCGCCCTCGTCGCCGAGGAGGATCGTGTAGTGGTTGGTGCCGGGGACGAGCCGCGTGCGCACCAGTTCGGGGTCGAGGCCGGCGGCGGCGAGCCGCTGTTCGTCGTACAGGCCCCGCGGCTCGTCCATGAGACCGCGTTCCGCCCACAGCAGCACGGCCGGACGGGGCAGCCGGTGCACCGCGCCCGACACCTCCCCACCGAGCTGGTCCACGCCGTCGGTGCGGACCGCCTCGAGGCTGCAGGAGGAGCGCAGTTCGGGCTCCTCCCCCACCAGATCGCGCTGGATGTAGGCGTCCACCCACGGCGACCAGCAGGCGGCGAAGGCCGGATGCCGCCGCCAGAACGCGCGGTAGGCCTCCCGGTCCGGGAACGTCATCGACAGCCGCCGCATGGCGGGGCCGATCACCGAGGTGATCAGCGCGTCGGGGTCCAGGCCGGCCGGGACGGGGAAGCCCACACCGCCGTCCACCAGCAGCAGGCCGGTCGGCAGGTGCGGGTGGCGCACCGCGGTCAGGGCCGCGGCGAAGGCCCCCATGGAGTGGCCGGTCAGCACCACCCGCTCCACACCCAGCGCGTCCACCACGGCGGCCGCGTCGTCGGCGTGCGCCGCGATGCCGTACGGGCCGGGCAGTCGCCCGCTGCGGCCCCGGCCGCGCAGGTCGGGCGCCACCAGGGTGACCCGCCCGGCCAGGTGGTGGGCGACACGCGCCCAGCTCAGGCCGTTGGCCGTGATGCCGTGCAGCGCCAGCACCACCGGCGCGCCCGGGTCGCCGGCCGGCCAGCGCGCGACGGCCAACTGTCCGCCGGGCACCGGCACGAGAAGCTCCTCGTGCCCCGGGGCACCCGGGACCTGACGGGCCGTTGCGTCGTTTCCCGCGATGCGGCTCATGGCGTCGGGACCTCCTCGGGGACGGCGGCGGCGCGGGTCGTACGGGCGGCACGCAGCCGTGCCGGGAGCCGCGCCACGCCGCCGGGCAGCAGGTATATCACCGCAACGAACAGCGCGCCGAGCAGGAACAGCGGCTGCGACAGCGGCACCCGGACCACCGGGGGCAGGCCGGCGACCGCGCCCGAGCCGGCCAGGTCGCCGAGCCGGTGGTCGGCCCAGGTGTAGAGGATGCCGCCGGCCAGGGGACCCCACCGGGTGCCCGAGCCGCCCAGCACCACCATCACCAGCAGGGAGAGGGTGAAGTCGGAGGTGGTCGTCTGCGGGGTGGCGCCGCCGGTCAGCAGCAGGTACACGATGCCGCCGAGCGCGGCCAGGGTGCCGGCCAGCACGAAGGCGGCCAGTTTGAAGCCGTACGGGCGCAGCCCCAGCACCTCCACCCGGCGTTCGTTCTCCTTTATGCCCTCCCACACCCGGCCGATGGGCGAGCGGACCGTCCACTGCACGACGGCCAGCACCACCACGAGGTAGGCCAGGGCGATCCAGTACAGGTTTGCGGTGTGCTCGATGCCGACGACCGAGCCGGGCAGCCGGTCGGCGGGGGCGGCCCTGCCCTCCTCGCCGCCGGTGACGCCTCCGGGGTCGCGCTGCACCAGGATCGAGGCGGCCTGCGCGAAGGCGAGGGTCACCATGGAGAACCCGATGCCGCTGACGCGGAGGCCGACCGCGCCGAGCACGGCGGACAGCACCACGCCCGCGAGCAGGCCGAGCAGCGCCGACACGGCGAACGGCAGACCCGCCTCCAGCATGACGGTGTTGGTGACGTAGGTGCCCGCGGCGAAGTACAGCGCGTGCCCGAAGGACAGCAGTCCGGTCCGGCCGGGCAGCAGGTCGTACCCCGTGGCCAGGCCGCCGAAGAGCAGGCACAGGGCGAGCAGTTGGAGGTTGCCGGGTCCGCCGATCGGGCCGTCGAGCAGGCCCGGCAGCGGCAGCGCGCTGTAGGGCGCGGTGATCAGGACGACCAGCAGCAGGGCGGGCCACCAGCGGGTGGCCCGCCGCAGCCGTCCCGACCGGGTGGCGACGGGGTGATCCGCCGTGCGGGCCCGGCCGCGCGGCTGGGTGGCGGTGGTCATGCGAGCCTCCCGGCGAGCCCCCGCGGCCGCACGAGCAGCAGGGCGGCGAGCAGGACGACGACGGCGAGGTCGCCGAGGCCTGCGCTGGTGTAGTAGTTGGCGAACTGCTGGACGAGGCCGACGGCCACCGAGGCCAGCGCGGCGCCGGTGAGCGAGCCCATGCCGCCCGTCACGACGACCACGAAGGCGAAGATGAGCAGCGAGGTGCCCTGTTCGGGGTCCACGGAGCCGAGGTAGAGGCCGCCGAGGGCGCCCCCGAGGGCCGCCGCCGCACCGCCGATGGCGAAGACCAGGGTGAAGGCCCTGCGCACGTCGATGCCCAGCGCGGTGACCATCGCCCGGTCCTCCACGCCCGCGCGGACGACGAGTCCGTGCCGGGTGCGGCCGAGGAACAGCTTGAGCGCGGCCAGCACCACCAGGGCGGCGGCGATCAGGACCAGGCGGTTGAGCGGCACTTCGGCGCCCAGCAGGCCGAAGGTTCCGGACAGGGCCTTCGGCCCGGAAAAGGGCCGGGCGTCGGACCCCCAGATCGCGGACAGCAGGGCCGGGACGGCCAGGCCCACGCCCACGGTCGCGAGGATCTGCTCGCGGGGGCGGGTGTAGAGCGGGCGGATCACGGCGAGTTCGAGCAGCACGGCGGCGACGGTGCCCACCGCGGTGCCGAAGACGACGGCGAGGGCGAATCCCGCCCCTGCGGCGCCGGCGCCGGGCAGGTGCCCGGAGGCCGCCCACCAGGTGCCGTAGGCGCCGACGGACAGCAGGGCGCCGTGGGCGAAGTTGAGCACGTCCATCAGGCCGAAGATCAGCGACAGGCCGGCGGCGACCAGGAAGTACAGGGCGCCCAGGCCGAGCCCGGTGCAGGTGAGCAGCACGACGGTGG
>NZ_JBLEBI010000029.1:0-54311 GCF_047340315.1 Streptomyces sp. AF1A | reverse complement strand
GGCGGCGGACCGCGCTGATCAGGGCCGCCGGTGTGGTGGGCGGAGCGCTGCTGGTGGCGGCGCTGGCCTGGTCGGTCATGGACGCGAAGGGCCGGCCCGGTCACCGGGACGCGGCGGACCCCACGACGTCCGCCACGGGACCGGCCGCACGGTCGTCGGCGTCCGCGCCGGGCACCTCGAAGGGCTCGACGGACTCGTCGGACCGGGGGGCCGGTGACGACACGTCCGGGGCCTCGCACTCCGCCTCGGCATCACCCCGGGAGCCCGTCGCCACTCCCTACCCCCTGGTCTCGCTGGACGCCAAGACCTCCGTGAACCTCAGGAACCCCGACGTCGAACTGAAGAACGGCAAGGGGGACATCCGCTTCGGCTGCAAGACGGTCGGCTGCGAGCTGACGAGCGACACCGCCGTGTTCCTCCAGGTGTACGGCAAGCCCGGCGACGGCACCCTCGACACGTGCCGCCTCCTGCTCGCCCACGCGAAGAGCCACACCCTTCCGCTGGCCGGCGCGGCGAACGGCACCGAGATCTGCGTCAAGGACGCCGCGGGGAACATCGGGGTGTTCGTGATCCAGACGAAGTCGACCGCGATGCCGGACCTCGCGTTCCTCTACGGACAGCTGACCGTCTGGCGCGAGGCCGCCTGACCCAAGCCCGCCGGCCGCGGAGGCCTCGCCTCGGCGGCCTGGACCCACCGCGGCGCGTCCAGGGCCGGAATCACGACGACCATGGCCTTCGCGTGATGTCTTTCCCGGGATCGTTCGGGATACCGAACCGTGCATTCCGGCGACCGCGGAGGGCATCGGCGCCGAAAGGGAAGGGCGGCCGGGCCGGAAAAGTCCGGAGAACGGCCGGAGCATGCCCCTGGAACCGCCCGAGAACGGCCGGAAAGGGCAGGAGCCCCGTCGCCGGACGGCGCGGGGCTCCTTGGGTACTGCACTCAGGTTCTGCGATCAGGCGGTGATCAGGCGGGGGTGACGTTCTCCGCCTGGGGACCCTTCGGGCCCTGGGTCACGTCGAAGGTCACCTGCTGGTTCTCCTCGAGGGAGCGGAAGCCGGTGGCGTTGATCGCGGAGTAGTGAACGAAGACGTCGGGGCCGCCGCCCTCCTGGGCGATGAAGCCAAAGCCCTTTTCGGCGTTGAACCACTTAACGGTTCCGGTAGCCATAAGCCCTCCTTGGGCTCAAAAGGGTTGCCCTGCTCCAGAACCTGCAAGTGCGAAACTGTGCTGCACAACTGCATACGTCTGAAAACGACGAGAGCCCGCGGTCACATGCTCCGCAGGCTCTGTACTGCAAGGGAAACCAAACTGCAACTTGCGGCGAGCCTAGCACGCAGGCAGCCGAAAGCAATAGAGGGCAAGATCACTTCACCCGGATGTTTGAACCCCTGTAACCCGTTTGACGGTGGGGCCGGTACCGGCACCGTACCAGCCCAGGTCTAGAGTCTCGCGATGTGGACAATTCTCGCACCCGGCCGCGCGTCGGCCACATCCAGTTCCTGAACTGCCTGCCCCTCTACTGGGGGCTCGCGAGAACCGGCACGCTCCTCGACTTCGAGTTGACCAAGGACACCCCGGAGAAGCTCAACGAGCAGCTGGTGCAGGGCGACCTCGACATCGGACCCATCAGCCTGGTCGAGTTCCTGAAGAACGCGGACGACCTGGTCGCCTTCCCCGACATCGCCGTCGGCTGCGACGGCCCGGTGATGTCCTGCGTGATCGTCTCGCAGGTCCCCCTCGACCGGCTGGACGGCGCCCGCGTCGCCCTCGGTTCGACCTCCCGCACCTCGGTCCGGCTGGCCCAGCTCCTGCTCGCCGAGCGGTACGGCGTCCAGCCGGACTACTACACCTGCCCGCCGGACCTCAGCGTGATGATGCAGGAGGCGGAGGCCGCCGTTCTCATCGGCGACGCCGCCCTGCGCGCCAACCTCCACGACGGCCCGCGCTACGGCCTCGACGTGCACGACCTCGGCTCGCTCTGGAAGGAGTGGACGGGCCTGCCGTTCGTCTTCGCCGTGTGGGCGGCCCGCCGGGACTACCTGGAGCGCGAGCCCGTCATCACCCGCAAGGTGCACGAGGCATTCCTCGCCTCCCGCAACCTCTCCCTGGAGGAGGTCGGCAAGGTCGCCGAGCAGGCGGCCCGCTGGGAGGCCTTCGACGAGGCGACCCTGGAGCAGTACTTCACCACCCTCGACTTCAGCTTCGGCAGCCCCCAGTTGGCGGCCGTGGCCGAGTTCGCCCGCCGCGTCGGCCCGACCACCGGCTTCCCGGCGGACGTCGCGGTGGATCTGCTGCAGCCGTAATCCCCTCCGCATCCCCTCGCGATCCCCCCGGCACTACCCTGCGTGCAGTGAGCAGTGCCGGGGTACGGCCCTACGGAGGCCAGGCGTGACGGGGGACAGGAGGGACGCCATGCAGCCGCTCGCAGCCGACGAACCGGTCGCCGTCGGGCCCTATCGGCTGCTCGGGCGGCTCGGGTCCGGCGGGATGGGCCGGGTCTACCTCGGCCGCAGCGCGGGCGGACGCACGGTCGCCGTGAAGATCGTGCACCCGCACTTCGCGCTCGACGAGGAGTTCCGCGCCCGGTTCCGCCGCGAGGTCGAGGCCGCCCGCAGGGTCGGCGGCGCCTGGACCGCGCCCGTGCTGGACGCGGACCCGGACGCGCCTGTGCCCTGGGTCGCCACCGCCTACGCGGCCGGCCCGTCCCTCGCGGCCGCCGTCACCGGCACCGGCCCGCTGCCCGCGCACACCGTACGGGCGCTGGGCGCGGGCCTGGCCGAAGCACTGGCCGCCGTGCACGACCTGGGCCTCGTCCACCGGGACGTGAAGCCGTCCAACGTGCTGCTGACCCTCGACGGCCCGCTGCTGATCGACTTCGGCATCGCGCGTGCCACGGACGGCACGGCGTCCCTCACCTCCACCGGTGTGTCCATCGGCTCCCCGGGCTACATGTCGCCCGAGCAGATCCTGGGCAAGGGCGTCACGGGCGCCGCCGACGTCTTCTCCCTGGGCGCCGTCCTCGCCTACGCGGCCACCGGCGAACAGCCCTTCCCCGGCGACTCCTCCGCCGCGCTGCTCTACAAGGTCGTCCACGAGGAACCCGAACTGGGCTCGCTGAGCGGCGACGTGCGGGAGATCGCGGCGGCCTGCCTGGCCAAGGACCCGGCGTCCAGACCCGCCCCCGCCGACGTGAGCCGACGGCTCGCCCCCGAGGGCGCCGCCCGCCTGGTCGCCGGCGGCTGGCTGCCGGGCCCGCTGGTGGAACAGGTCAGCCGCAGCGCCGTCCACCTCCTCAACCTGGACTCGGGTGAGGCGGTCCGCTCGGGACCGGTGCCGTTCAGCAGCCCTTCGGTGGGCGGCACGAGCGGGGCGGTGAAGGGTGCCTCTGCCGCGGGTGGGGACGGGGACGCGGTTGCCGGGGAGTTCGGCCCGGCGCCCGTGATGAATCCGGGCGGTCCTCCCACTGGTACCGGGGAGGGGGTGAGCGCGGGTGCCGGCGGCGCGGTGGGTGCGACTGCCCCTGGATTCCCGGCCCGGCCGGCTGATGCGCCCGGGGGTGGGCGCGGTGGGCCGACTCCGCACGGTTCGCCGACTTCGCCGGCCGGCCCGCCCGGCGGTGGGAAGGGGCTGCCGACTCCGCCGGTTGTCGGGCCTGGCGTTGGGCAGGGGCTGCCGACTCCGCCGCCCGTCACCCCGCCCGGACTGCCCACCCCTCCCACCGGCGCACCCGGGCTCACCCCGGGCGCGCCCACCGTCGTGCCCGCACCCCAGGACGCAGCCCGGCCCGGCCGGGTCTCCGTGAGTGTGGCGGCGAGTTCGACGCCGGGGGAGAGCGGCCGTGGGCGGCGCGTGAGCTGCACGGTGGCGCTGGCGGTCGCCGGGGCGCTCGCCGCGGTGACCGTCGGAGCAGGCGCCCTGCTGCGCCCGTGGTTCGACACCGGGGGCGGGGACACGGGGGCGGGCAGCGGCGCCGCCCACACCCCGGGACCGAGCGCGGCAGCGAGCAGCGGCGCCGCCGACAAAAGCGCACGGCCCGGCGCGATCCCGGCCCGCTACCTCGGCACCTGGGAGGGCCAGGCCACCGGACTCGGCGGCGCCCTGCCCATGGGCACCTTCCGGCTCACCGTGCACCAGGCCCGCAAGGGCGAGGAGTTGGGGCGGCTGAAGCAGACCGACCAGATCGGCGCCGTGTGCACCGACATCCTCACCCTGACGAAGGTGACGAAGTCCCAGCTCCTCGCGACCTCGGTGGGAGCGAAGGGCAACCACGCGGGCTGCGACCCCGCCCCACACCAGATCGCGCTGACACCCGTCGGTGACGACCTGCGGTACACCTCGGACAGCGCGGCGGAGGGCAACCCGGAGGCGAGGCTGTCGAAGGCCCCGTAGCCGCATGACGGCCGCCCCGCCCGAGCCGGCACGCCCGGCGGCGGTGGCCCGTGGTCCGGCCCCGGCCCCGTGGAGTCACAGAGTGACCGGCCTTCCCGCCGCGCCGTCGGACGGGACGTGGCATCAGGAGTCGGGCGGAGCCTCGTAGAGGCGTACGGTGCCGAGGATCCTTCGTATCGTCGCGTCCGGCACCTCGCCGCGGACGTTCCTGGCGCCGAAGAACGACCAGGAGACCAGGTCCCCCGAGGCGTTCTTGAGGCCGAAGGTCCACGCCTTGCCGTCCGACGCGCACTTCTTCGACTTCGTCACGCCCACGGACCAGGCGGTGCCCAGGGTGCCCTTGAGACCGGAGTTCGTGGTGAAGGGCTGGACGGAGCCGCTCTTCACCTTTGTCCTGTCCGGCTGGGTGTAGCCCCCGAACACCCAGGTCTCCGGGTCGGAGTGCGCGATGTCCTGGGTGCTCCGGTAGCCGTTGTTGCCCCTCGTGCCCACCTGCGCCAGCGGTGTGTTCTCCACGGTGCCGTCCCGGTTGTCGTCCGAGGCGCACCAGTTCTTCTGCAGCATCGCGACATTGCGGATCGCGATGAGGGGAGTGTCGTCCGGGTCCCCGTCCTTGGAGGCGTAGCTGACCCAGCCGGAGGACTGGATCTCCCAGTGCGGCGGGACGTCGAACGCGATGCCCTGGGTCGGGTTCGTCAGGACCTTCCAGCCCTTGATCGTGGCGGTCAGGGTGCCGGTTCCCCGGGGATCGGTGGAACTGTGCGATGAGGAGGGAGCGTTGGTGGGCTTCGGGCCGGGCCTGTCCTGCCGGTGGCCGCCGAGGGCCAGCACTCCGGTGACGCCTGCGGCAAGCACGACGGCCGCCGCCGCGACGACGGCGATGATGCCGGTCCGGTTCCGGCGGACGCCCGTCGGCGCGGGCACGGGCGCGCCGGCGGCCGGCTGGGTGGGGAGCTGCCAGGGCTGAGCCTGTTGCGGTTGCCCCTGTTGGTAGGGGTTCGGCCCGCCGGTACCGGGCTGTTGGTAGGGGTTCGGCCCGCCGGTACCGGGTTGTTGGTATGGACTCGGCTGGCCCTGGCCGGGCTGCTGGTACGGGTTCGGCTGGTGTCCGGCCGGGGGCTGCTGCCGATTCTGGCCGCCCCCCGGCGCATGCTCTCCTGGCCACATGCGCCGTAACGATACGGGTGCGCCCCCAGCGGGCGACCGAGAGCCGTGGCCGCGCTTGGGTCTTCACTGCCGACCCCCTTGCCGCGACGAAAACCCGCCCGGACCGTCGGCCCGAACCCGAACCCGAACCCGAACCCGAATCCGAACCCGAACCCGAATCCGAACGGGGTGACGACGGGACGCGGGCGGCTGTGGCCGCCGCCGGACCAGGACCCCCTGACGCACCGCATGTCCTGCGACACTGTCAGTCCCGGTCCACAGCACCTCCGTCCCTCCGGGCCCACCGGCTCCACTCCTCCCGCCCACACGACCCAGGACACCCGCCATGGCGCGACGCAGCACATCAGGCTCGACGGGAAGCCCGCCGGCCCCGCCGTACCGGACACCGCGGCCGGTGCCCGTGTGGCGCACGGCCGAGGACGCGGCAAAGCCGCTCCTCGCGTTCGCCGCCCTGCTCCTGCTGATCGCCGGCCTGCCCGCCGTACTCGCCGTCGAATCCGGCCGCCCGCTGTCGCAGGGCGACACGGCCGTATGAGCGCCGTACTGCTGTGGGGCGCCGCCGCGCTGTGGGGCGCGGCGGCGGGAGCACTGCTTCCCAGGGCCGCCTACCGCTTCGCCGTACCGACGGGGGAGGGCTGGCGCGAGCGGTGCCCCCGGGGACACGCGCTGCGGGGCTGGCTCGGGCCGGCGCGCTGCGGTCGGTGCGCGCGGGACGGCACGGCTTCCGCGGAGCCGCTCGGTGCGGTGGAGCCCTCCGGCGCGGCCGAGTTGCCCTACACCCCCTCCCTCCCCCTGCTCTCCGCGGCGACGGCGCTCGTCTGCGCCGCGCTGGCCGCCGCCACCGGGACTCGCCCGGAGCTCGGGGTCTGGCTGCTGCTCGCGCCCGCCGGTGTGCTGCTGGCCGCCGTGGACCTGAGGGTGCAGCGCCTGCCCGACCCGCTGACCCTGCCCCTCGCGGCCGCCGCCCTCGCCCTGCTGGGCCTCACCGCCCTGGTGCCCGAGCACACCGGTCACTGGCTCACCGCGCTCTACGGCGCCCTCGCCCTGGGCGCCGGCTACTTCGTGCTGTATCTCGTCAACCCGGCCGGCATGGGCTTCGGCGACGTCAAACTGGCCGTGGGCATGGGCGCCGTACTCGGCTGGTACGGCTGGCCGACGGTCCTCCTCGGCACCTTCGCGGGGTTCCTGTCCGGTGCGCTCTACGGCGGCCTGCTCGTCCTCGTACGGCGCGCGGGGCGCACCACCGCGATCCCCTTCGGGCCGTTCCTCATGGCCGGCGCCCTCGCCGGGCTGCTGATCGGCGCATACGCGGCCTGAGGTCGGTGCCGTGAAG
Source organism: Streptomyces sp. AF1A (assembly GCF_047340315.1). Classification (NCBI taxonomy): domain Bacteria; kingdom Bacillati; phylum Actinomycetota; class Actinomycetes; order Kitasatosporales; family Streptomycetaceae; genus Streptomyces; species Streptomyces sp. AF1A. Next base: position 47,421 of record NZ_JBLEBI010000029.1, on the reverse strand, counting down.
GCGCTGGCGTAGGCTGGTTCGGTCCGCCCGCCCGCCTGCCACCACCACCTTTGTCCGAGCGCTTCGCGCACTGTCCATGATTCGAACCCTTGACGAAAGGGACGCCCGGTGACCGAGAAGGCCGACCTCCAGTCCGTGCTCGACCGAGCCGCAGCGGGCGGACGCATCACGCCCGAGGAGGCGCTCGACCTCTACCGCGACGCGCCGCTGCACGCGCTGGGCGCCGCCGCCGACGCCGTACGACGCCGCAAGTACGCGGGCATCGAGCACATCGCGACGTACATCATCGAGCGCAACATCAACTACACGAACGTGTGCGTCACGGCGTGCAAGTTCTGCGCCTTCTACGCGGCTCCCAAGGACACGGAGAAGGGCTGGACCCGCGACCTCGACGACATCCTGCGCCGCTGCGCGGAGACCGTCGAGCTGGGCGGCACCCAGATCATGTTCCAGGGCGGGCACCACCCGGACTACGGCGTCGAGTACTACGAGAAGCACTTCCGCGCCATCAAGGAGGCCTTCCCGCAGCTGGTGATCCACTCGCTGGGCGCCTCCGAGGTCGAGCACATGGCCCGGATCAGCGGTGTCACGGTGGAAGAGGCCATCACCCGCATCCACGAGGCCGGCCTGGACTCCTTCGCGGGCGCCGGTGCGGAACTCCTGCCCGAGCGGCCCCGGAAGGCCATCGCCCCGCTGAAGGAGAGCGGCGAGCGCTGGCTGGAGATCATGGAGACGGCGCACCGGCTGGGCGTGGAGTCCACCTCCACCATGCTGATGGGCACGGGCGAGACGAACGCCGAGCGGATCGAGCACCTGCGGATGATCCGGGACGTGCAGGACCGCACGGGCGGCTTCCGCGCGTTCATCCCGTACACCTACCAGCCCGAGAACAACCACCTGAAGGGCCGCACCCAGGCGACCCTCTTCGAGTACCTGCGGATGATCGCGATCGCCCGGATCTTCCTCGACAACGTCCAGCACATCCAGGGCTCCTGGCTCACCACGGGCAAGGAGGTCGGCCAGCTGTCGCTGCACTACGGCGCGGACGACCTCGGCTCGATCATGCTGGAGGAGAACGTGGTCTCCTCGGCCGGCGCCAAGCACCGCTCCAACCGGCTCGAGATCATCGACCTCATCCGCAAGGCGGGCCGTGTCCCGGCCCAGCGCGCCACGACGTACGAGCACCTCGTCGTCCACGACGACCCGGCGAACGACCCCGTCGACGACCGCGTGGTCTCCCACATCTCGTCCACCGCGATCGAGGGCGGCACGGCCCACCCCGAGCTGAAGCTGCTGGCGTCCAACTGAGCGCGCGTTGCTGACGATCCACGCCGACTCCCGGGGCCTCGCCCTCGCCGTCGAGGGCGAGCGGATCGCCGCCGCCGGGCCCCTGGAGGAGCTGGCGGGCGCGTACCCCCACGCGCGCGTGCGCACCTGGCCCGGCATCCTCACGCCCGGCCTGGTCAACCTCCACGGCACGGAGCTGCTGGAGGAGGCGTACCACCCGGACCCCCGGGAGGCCGACGAGCTGGGCACCGAGCCGCTGACCGGCGACGCGCTCGCCTCGCTGGCGCTCGACGACGCCCGCTGGGGCGCGAGCGCCCGGCGCGGAGTGCAGCGGATGCTGGCGCACGGCACGGTCGCGGCGGCCTGCGAGCCCCTGGCCAACCGCGCGGTGCGAGACGCCGTCCGGCGCACCGGACTGGTGCTCGCGGGCCGTTCCCGGCGCCCGGCCGGTGTGCCGTCCCTCGACCCGTTCGCCGCCGGGGTCCCGGTCGAGTTCGCGCCCCCGCGCGACCGCGGCTCGGCCGCCCGGTTCGCCGTCTTCGACGTCCGCGACGAGGCGGAGCTGGCCGAACGCGGCGCCGGCACCTGCGTGGCGACCGTGCTGGCGGGCCGGCTGGTCTACCGGCGCCGCTGACCCGCCGTCGGCCGCATCTGCATCGGCGCCTCGGGATCTGCATCGGCGCCTCGGGCGTGCCGTGCGGCCGGGTGGAGGACGTCATCGAGGCCTTGGTCCTGCTGCGCCGCCGGGTGAAGACGTCATCGACGGCCCTGCTGTGCCGCCGGGTGGAGGACGTCGCGGTGCGCGACGAGCCCCGGCTCCTGCCGTGAAGGCGTGCTGCAACAATGGGCGGGTGACCCGCGCATCCCTGGACAAGCAGCCGCACGAAGTCGCCTCGATGTTCGACAACGTGGCGGAACGGTACGACCTGACCAACGACGTGCTGTCCCTGGGACAGGACCGGCGCTGGCGCAAGGAGGTGGCGAGCGCGGTCGACGCGCGCCCCGCGCAGAAGGTCCTCGACCTCGCCGCCGGCACGGCCACCTCCTCGCTGCCCTTCACGCGGACCGGCGCGTATGTCGTCCCCTGCGACTTCTCCCTGGGGATGCTCCAGGTGGGCAAGAAGAAGCACACCTGGCTGCCGTTCACGGCGGGCGACGCGACGAGGCTGCCGTTCAAGGACGACACCTTCGACGCGGTGACCATCTCCTTCGGGCTGCGCAACGTGCAGGACACGGACGCCGCGCTGCGCGAGATGTACCGGGTGACCCGGCCGGGCGGGCGCGTGGTGATCTGCGAGTTCTCGCACCCGACCTGGGCGCCTTTCCGGACCGTCTACACCGAGTACCTGATGCGGGCGCTGCCGCCGGTCGCGCGCGCGGTCTCCTCCAGCCCGGACGCGTACGTCTACCTCGCCGAGTCCATCCGCGCCTGGCCCGACCAGCCCGCCCTCGCCGAACGGCTGCAGAAAGCGGGCTGGTCCCGGGTGGCGTGGCGCAACCTCACCGGTGGCGTGGTCGCACTGCACCGGGGCTTCAAGGACAGCTGAGCCGGGGCTTCAAGGACGGCTGAGCCGGCGCCTCCGGCTCACCGGTTGATCATCTCGAAGGCGTCCCCGGGCTCGCCCAGTTCGCGCTGCATCCCACCCGTGGGCGGTCGCGGGATGCGTGGCTCGCGCACGCCTCCGCCGCCCTCGCCCTCACCGAAGTCGAACCACACGTACACCATCGAGTCCGGCGGCACCTCGGCACCGGGCTGCGGGTACTGGCGCACGACGTAGTCGACGAGGGTGCGGTGGAAGTCCGGGCGGTCCGGCGCGTTCAGGAACAGGCCCCGCGCCCGGGCCGTTTCGCGCGCGTCCACGGCCATCAGACCGACCAGCCGTGGTACGCGCACTTCGGGTGTTTTGCGTGTTATGCGCACAGATGTCACCCCCAGCGGTACTGGAAGGGTAACTCCCGGGCGCCCCGGCCGGAAGGCGCCGGTGCCTGTCTGTCACAGAGGACTACTGTGCGTCATCGAGGTGGAGCCGGAAGCAGAGCGCCGACTCGTTCAGGGAGGGGTGCGGGTAGGTCTCCGCCGGCTCCATGCCGAGCCGCCGGGTCACCGCGATCGAGCGCTCGTTGCCCGGCCGCACCATCGCCACCACGCCCGGCACGCCCGCCGCCCGCACCCGCTTCAGGGTCTCGCGCGCGGCCGCCGTGACATACCCCTTGCCCCAGTGCGCCCTTCCGAGCCGCCAGCCGATCTCCGTCTCACCGACGGGACCCCAGTCCGGCCGCCAGGGCTGGGCGCCGGTGAATCCGATGACCTCCCCGGACTCGTCCAGCAGGGTCCACAGGCAGAAGCCGAGTTCCGCGTCGTGCCGCCGCTGGCGCGCGGTGAGCTCCTCGTAGACCGACAGCCCGGCCGGCCGGCCGCCGTAGAACTCCATGACCTCGGGGTCGTTGAAGACCCGGTGCCAGGCGACGGCGTCCTCATGGGTCGGAACGCGCAGCCGTACCGCGGGGAGGGGTCGGTTCACGGGGGCAGCCCTTCAGCCGGGTGATCAATTCTGCTGAATAGACTGCCCATGTCCAGTGCCGGTCGGCACGCAGATTTCGAACTTGGGGAGATCCCGCCGTGACCGTCGTGAAGGAGCCCCTCTCCGAAAACACCGCCGACGTGATCGTCGTCGGCGCGGGGCCGGCCGGCTCCACGACCGCCTACCACCTCGCCAAGGCCGGTCTCGACGTCCTGCTCCTGGAGAAGACCGAGTTCCCGCGCGAGAAGGTGTGCGGCGACGGCCTCACCCCGCGCGCGGTCAAGCAGCTCGTGGCCATGGGCATCGACATCTCCGAGGAGGCCGGCTGGCTGCGCAACAAGGGCCTGCGCATCATCGGCGGCGGCGTCCGCCTCCAGCTGGACTGGCCGGAACTGGCCTCCTACCCGAACTACGGACTCGTCCGCAAGCGCGACGACTTCGACGAGCAGCTCGCCCGCAACGCGCAGAAGGCCGGCGCCCGCCTCTTCGAGCGCTGCAACGTCTCCGGCCCGATCGTCGACGACCGCACCGGCCGCATCACCGGCGTCACCGCCAAGCTCGGCGAGGAGAAGCGCGAGGTCACCTTCCACGCGCCGCTCGTGGTCGCCGCCGACGGCAACTCCACCCGCCTGTCCCTCGCGATGGGCCTGCACCGCCGCGAGGACCGCCCGATGGGCGTCGCCGTGCGCACCTACTTCACCTCGCCGCGCCACGACGACGACTACCTGGAGTCCTGGCTGGAGCTGTGGGACCGGCGCGGCCCCCAGGACCGCCTGCTGCCCGGCTACGGCTGGATCTTCGGCATGGGCGACGGCACCTCGAACGTGGGCCTCGGCGTGCTCAACACCTCCGCCGCCTTCAAGGAGCTGGACTGGCGCGAGATCCTCAAGGCCTGGTGCGCCTCCATGCCCGAGGACTGGGGCTACACCCCCGAGAACATGACCGGCCCGATCCGCGGCGCCGCCCTGCCCATGGCCTTCAACCGCCAGCCGCACTACACGCGCGGGCTGCTGCTCGTCGGCGACGCCGGCGGCCTGGTGAACCCCTTCAACGGCGAGGGCATCGCCTACGCCATGGAGTCCGGCCAGATCGCCGCCGACGTCATCGTGCAGGCCCACGCGAGGGCCACGCCCGCCCAGCGGGAGATCGCCCTGCAGCGCTACCCGCGTGTCCTCAAGGACACCTACGGCGGCTACTACACCCTCGGCCGCGCCTTCGTGAAGCTCATCGGCAACCCGAAGGTCATGCAGATCGCCGCCCAGCGCGGCCTCACTCACCCGCTGCTGATGAAGTTCACCCTGAAGCTGCTGGCGAACCTCACCGACCCCACGGGCGGCGACGCGATGGACCGCATCATCAACGGCCTCAGCAAGGTGGCCCCAAAGGCGTGAGCCCCTCTCAGGGCCGGCTCAGCTCCTCGGCCCGGGCGGCCCGGCGGGCATACACTTCGTCCCGCCGGTCCGCCATCTGCCCCAGTGCGTCCCTTTTCTGTCGCTTGGTGAGCCGGTCCAGGTAGACGTAGCCGTTGGTGTGGTCGGTCTCGTGGGCGAGGCAGCGCGCGAAGTAGCCCGTGCCCTCGACGGCAAGGGCGTTGCCGTCCTTGTCCCGTCCGCGCACGACGGCCCGGTCCGGCCGCGGTACGGCCATGACGGCGCCCGGCACCGACAGGCACCCCTCGCCCTCGTCCAGCAGTCGCCTGCCGTTCAGTGGTGTCTCCAGCACGGGGTTGACGATGTGTCCGACATGTCGGTTTCCATCGTCATCGGGGCAGTCGTACACGAAAAGCCGCAGATCGACCCCGACCTGATTCGCCGCCAGTCCCGCTCCCTCGGCGACGTACATGGTGCGGAACATGTCGTCGACGAGGGCGGCGAGGTCGGGTCCGAACTCGGTGACGTCCCGGCAGGGCTTGTGCAGCACCTCCTCGCCGACCTCGGTGATCCGGCGCACCGCTCCACGCCCGGCCTGGGGGGCGTACCGGGGGAATCGGTCGACGGGGCTTCCCTGCACGAACACGCGTGGCATCGCGCTGTCTCCTTCGCTCGCGTCCGGACCGCCGGGCGGCGGCCCGCACCGAGCATGTCAGGAGCGGCGGGGAGCCCGTGGGGAAGTCGCGCCTCCTGGCCGGGAAGCCGCGCCCGCGGGCGGGAGACGGCGTTCCCTGCACGGGGGCCGCACGGGGGCCGCACGGGGGCCGCACGGGGCGTAGGGGGCTGCACGGGGCCGCACGAGCCCCCGCGGGGCGCAGAGGGCCTCACGGGGCGCAGAGGGCCCCACGGGGCGCAGAGGGCCGCAAGGGGCGCAGAGGCCCGCAAGGGCGCAAGGGGTCCGCAAGGGGCCGCAGGGGACGCCACAGGGGCCGCTGCCCCCGAGCGGCTGCGGCCCCATGCGCGTGAGAGGTGCGGGGTGCGCTCAGAGCACCCGCACGGCCCCGGTGGGCGGGTCGTACGACAGCGGGTGCTCGCCGACGCCGCTGGACGGGTTCTGCGCACCGACGAACATGCCGTCGCCCACGTACACCGCCACGTGGTACGCGCTGCCGGCGCTGCCCCAGTACAGGATGTCGCCCGGCTGCAGGTTGCTCAGGGAGACCTGGGTGCCGGCGGTCGACTGGTCCTGGGAGACGCGCGGCAGGCTGATCCCGACCTGCTTGAAGGCCGTCTGCACGAGGCCGGAGCAGTCGTAGGCGGACGGGCCGGTGGCACCGGAGACGTACGCCTTGCCGATCTGCGCCTTGACGAAGGCGACGACGGCCGCGGCGGAACCGGTGGCCGTGGACGTGCTCGTGGAGGTGGTGCTCGTCGTGGCGGAGAGCGTCGTGCGCTCCGCGCTGCGGGAGGCGCGCGCTGCGGCCTCCTTGCGGGCGGCCTCCGCGGCCTTCTTCTTGGCCTCTGCCTTCTGCTTGGCCTTGGCGAGGTCCGCCTTGGCCTGCTTCGCGGCATTTGCGGCGGCCGCGTCACGCTCGGCCTGCAGCTGGTAGTTCGCCGCGGCCTGCTGGGTGGCGTCCGCGGACTGGGCCGCCTGAGCGGCCAGGTCGGCCGTCAGGGTGGGCAGTTCGAGGGTCTGGGTGACCGGCTCGGCAGCGTTCGCCGATCCGGCAGCCCCGGCGACTGCCAGGGTGCTGAGGACGCCACCGGCAACTCCGGCCCGCATCGCGAGGGTCGACGCGCTGCGGCGGGGTTTCCGGTGGCTGCGTATGTGAGCGGTGTGGGACATGGGAATAACCGGTACCAGGGGCTCCTTCATATCTTCAAGAAACGTGTGCTGCGCCACAATTGCTCAATCGCGGTCCCAAGTCCCGGGCGTGTCGGTCCTTATTGACGCCGTAACGGACATAGCGGACGCCCGTGATCAAGCCCTTGATCACGGTCTTTGATCATTACGTCCGAATTGCCCCCCGCCTACCATCGGTTGGGTTCGTTGGCCAAGCCCGGTTCTCAGGGACCTCTCATGAATGTGGCGGAGGTCACGGAACGGTTACCGGAAGGGCGGCGTCCCTGCGCGTGCCGAGCTCGTGAACGCGTGCACGCGCGTTCTCTCGTCCACATCGCGCCCCGGCCCTCCCTCTGATGTGTGAACGCGACCCTCTAGCAGCTCCGTGTGTCCGGCGCCAATTTGCATGCATCGGAAGCCTCTTGATATGGAGACGCCCCCTCCGGCCTGCGACGACGCGCGAGAATGTCACTTCTGGTGATCAACTGAACGCTTCGCGTGTGAAGATCACCCATCATCCGACTTCATGATCCTTCGTCAGGTGGTGGAGATCACAAAGCTTGTGGAATACCCCGTGTCGCAGATCACAGAGCGGCAGGCATAAGATGCGAGGCAGTTGGGCTTGTGACCTGCTTCACATGTTCTCGATCTTCGCCGGGACCGGCGGGGTCCGTGGGACAGGCGAGGCGGATGTGAGCCCAGTGCAACCGCCAGCAGTCAGTGCCGACTGAGAGGAGCGAGGAGCGGTGAACGCGTATGCGCCCATCCTCGTACTGGGAGCCCTCGGGGCAGGCTTTGCGATCTTCTCCGTGGTCATGGCCACACTGATCGGTCCCAAGCGGTACAACCGCGCCAAGCTCGAGGCCTACGAGTGCGGTATCGAGCCGACCCCCACGCCGGCCGGCGGCGGGCGCTTCCCCATCAAGTACTACCTGACGGCGATGCTCTTCATCGTCTTCGACATCGAGATCGTCTTCCTCTACCCCTGGGCCGTCACCTTCGACGCCCTGGGGATTTTCGGGCTCGTGGAGATGCTGCTCTTCGTGCTCACCGTCTTCGTCGCGTACGCGTACGTATGGCGGCGCGGCGGCCTGGAATGGGACTGAGGGGCCTTTAGACATGGGACTCGAAGAAAAGCTGCCGAGCGGCTTCCTGCTGACCACCGTCGAACAGGCCGCGGGCTGGGTGCGCAAGGCGTCCGTCTTCCCGGCCACCTTCGGCCTCGCCTGCTGCGCCATCGAGATGATGACCACCGGCGCCGGCCGTTACGACCTGGCCCGCTTCGGCATGGAGGTCTTCCGCGGCTCGCCGCGCCAGGCCGACCTGATGATCGTCGCGGGCCGGGTCAGCCAGAAGATGGCGCCGGTCCTGAGGCAGGTCTACGACCAGATGCCCAACCCCAAGTGGGTGATCTCCATGGGCGTCTGCGCCTCCTCGGGCGGCATGTTCAACAACTACGCGATCGTCCAGGGCGTCGACCACATCGTCCCGGTCGACATCTACCTCCCCGGCTGCCCGCCCCGCCCCGAGATGCTGATGGACGCGATCCTCAAGCTCCACCAGAAGATCCAGTCCTCCAAGCTCGGCGTGAACGCCGAGGAAGCGGCCCGCGAGGCGGAGGAGGCGGCGCTCAAGGCCCTGCCCACCATCGAGATGAAGGGGCTGCTGCGGTGAGCGACGCGAACGGCACCCACGGCGCGAACGGGTCCGCGAACGGGGTGAACCCCGAGAAGGACCTCTCCGCCTCCAACCTCCCCGGCCGGCGCGGCCAGGGCGGCGAGGAGATCCGCGTCCAGCGCGGCATGTTCGGCGCCAACAACGGCGGCGACACCTCCGGCTACGGCGGCCTGGTCCGCTCGGTCCGACTCCCGGGACCGGCGACCCGCCCCTACGGCGGCTGGTTCGACGAGGTCGCCGACGAGCTGGAGGGCGCCCTCGACGAGCAGGGGCTCCTCCCCGAGAACGCCATCGAGAAGACGGTCGTCGACCGCGGCGAGATCACCTTCCACATCGAACGCGAGCACCTGCTCCGCGTCGCCCGCATCCTGCGCGACGACCCGGCCCTGCGCTTCGAGCTCTGCACCGGCGTGAGCGGAGTGCACTACCCGCACGACAAGGGCCGCGAGCTGCACGCCGTCTACCACCTGCGCTCGATCACCCACAACCGGCTGATCCGCCTCGAGGTCAGCGCACCCGACGGCGACCCGCACATCCCGTCCCTGGTCTCCGTGTATCCGACCAACGACTGGCACGAGCGCGAGACCTACGACTTCTTCGGGATCGTCTTCGACGGCCATCCGGCGCTGACGCGGATCATGATGCCGGACGACTGGCAGGGCCACCCGCAGCGCAAGGACTACCCCCTCGGCGGCATCCCCGTCGAGTACAAGGGCGCCCAGATCCCGGCTCCGGACCAGCGGAGGTCGTACTCGTGAGCACGCAGTCAGCATCCGCCGCGTCGGCCGCCTCGGCACGCGAGACCACCGAGGGCACCGTCTACACGGTCACCGGTGGCGACTGGGACGAGGTCGTCCAGTCCGCGGCCCGCGCCGACGACGAGCGCATCGTTGTCAACATGGGTCCGCAGCACCCCTCCACCCACGGGGTGCTCCGCCTGATCCTGGAGATCGAGGGCGAGACGGTCACCGAGGCCCGCTGCGGCATCGGCTATCTGCACACCGGCATCGAGAAGAACCTCGAGTTCCGCACGTGGACGCAGGGCACCACCTTCGTCACGCGCATGGACTACCTGACGTCCTTCTTCAACGAGACCGCCTACTGCCTCGCCGTCGAGAAGCTCCTCGGCATCGAGGACCAGATCACCGAGCGCGCCAAGATCATCCGGGTGCTCCTGATGGAGCTGAACCGGCTCTCCTCCCACCTGGTGTGCATCGCCACCGGCGGCATGGAGCTCGGCGCCACCACGATCATGATCTACGGATTCCGTGATCGTGAAATGATTCTCGACATCTACGAGCTGGTCACGGGCCTGCGGATGAACCACGCGTACATCCGGCCCGGCGGACTCGCCCAGGACCTGCCGCCGGGCGCGGTGGACCAGATCCGCGAGTTCGTGAAGAAGATGAAGAAGAACCTCCCGGAGTACGACAAGCTCGCCACCGGGAACCCCATCTTCAAGGCCCGCATGCAGGACATCGGCTACCTCGACCTGGCCGGCTGCATGGCGCTCGGCGCGACCGGCCCGATCCTGCGGGCCACCGGCCTGCCGCACGACCTGCGCAAGACACAGCCGTACTGCGACTACGAGACGTACGACTTCGACGTCCCGACCGCCGACACCTGCGACGCCTACGGCCGCTTCCTGATCCGGCTGGAGGAGATGCGCCAGTCGCTCGGGATCATCGAGCAGTGCCTGGACCGGCTCCAGCCCGGACCGGTCATGGTCGCCGACAAGAAGATCGCCTGGCCCGCCCAGCTCGCCCTGGGACCGGACGGGCTCGGCAACTCCCTCGACCACATCAAGAAGATCATGGGCACCTCCATGGAGGCCCTGATCCACCACTTCAAGCTGGTGACCGAGGGCTTCCGCGTCCCGCCGGGACAGGCGTACGCGGCCGTCGAGTCGCCCAAGGGCGAGCTCGGCGTGCACGCCGTCTCCGACGGCGGCACCCGCCCCTACCGGGTCCACTTCCGCGACCCGTCCTTCACCAACCTGCAGGCCATGGCGGCGATGTGCGAGGGCGGCCAGGTCGCCGACGTGATCGTCGCCGTCGCGTCCATCGACCCCGTGATGGGAGGCGTCGACCGGTGACCACCTCTTCTTCCGAGCGGGGCGTCAGCCTGGGCATGCCCGAGCTGCCCGCGCCCGCCTACCCGGACGACGTCCAGGCCCGGCTGGAGGCGGACGCGCGCGAGGTGATCGCGCGCTACCCGGACTCCCGGTCCGCCCTGCTGCCGCTGCTCCACCTCGTGCAGTCGGAGGAGGGCCACGTCACGCGCACCGGGATGCGGTTCTGCGCGGACATGCTCGGCCTGACCACGGCCGAGGTGACCGCGGTCGCCACCTTCTACACCATGTACCGACGCAAGCCGTCCGGTGACTACCAGGTGGGCGTGTGCACCAACACGCTGTGCGCGGTGATGGGCGGAGACGCGATCTTCGAAACCCTCCAGGAGCACCTGGGCGTCGGCAACGGCGAGACCACCGACGACGGCAAGGTCACCCTGGAGCACATCGAGTGCAACGCGGCCTGCGACTACGCGCCGGTCGTGATGGTCAACTGGGAGTTCTTCGACAACCAGACGCCCGGCAGCGCCAAGCAGCTGGTCGACGACCTGCGCGCGGGACGGCCCGTCCAGCCCACGCGCGGGGCGCGGCTGTGCACCTTCAAGGAGACCGCGCGGATCCTGGCCGGCTTCCCCGACGAGCGGCCCGGGGCCGTCGAGGAGGGCGGCAGTGCGGGACCCGCGTCGCTGGTGGGCCTTCGCCTGGCAAGGGGAGAGGCTGCACCCGCGCGCGTGGTCCATCCGCGCGGAGGTCCGCATGAGGAACCGCAGGACAGGGTGCACGAGCCGTCGCCGGCCGAGCACCTCAGCTCCCACGACGCGCCGCAGGACACATCGGCCACCGACCCGGCTCACCCCGCAGGGCCTACCGCAGAGGAGGGGGAGTGATGACCGTGGCAGCCGAACTCAAGGACTCGAGCCCCGAGAAGCTGCTCGCACCCGTGCTGTCGGCCTTCTGGGACGAGGACCGGTCCTGGAGCCTGGACGTCTACCGGAGGCACGAAGGGTACGAGGGGCTGCGCAAGGCGCTCGCCATGTCACCGGACGACCTGATCGCGTACGTCAAGGAGTCCGGACTGCGCGGGCGCGGCGGCGCGGGATTCCCGACCGGAATGAAGTGGCAGTTCATTCCGCAGGGTGATGGAAAACCGCACTATCTAGTTGTCAACGCCGACGAATCGGAGCCCGGGACCTGCAAGGACATCCCGCTCCTCTTCGCGAACCCGCACAGCCTCATCGAGGGCATTGTGATCGCGTGCTATGCCATCAGGTCGTCGCATGCCTTCATCTATCTGCGTGGTGAAGTCGTCCCCGTTCTGCGGCGGTTGCACGAGGCCGTGCGCGAGGCCTACGCGGCGGGCTACCTCGGCGAGAACATCCTCGGCAGCGGACTCGACCTCCAACTCACCGTGCACGCGGGCGCCGGCGCCTACATCTGCGGTGAGGAGACCGCGCTGCTCGACTCGCTCGAAGGCCGCCGTGGTCAACCGCGGCTGCGTCCCCCCTTCCCTGCGGTGGAAGGCCTCTACGCCTGTCCGACTGTTGTGAACAACGTCGAGTCGATCGCATCAGTTCCCGCCATCCTGAAAAACGGCAAGGAATGGTTCAGGTCGATGGGCAGCGAGAAGTCACCCGGCTTCACGCTCTACTCGCTCAGCGGCCACGTCGCGAGCCCCGGCCAGTACGAGGCCCCGCTCGGCATCACGCTCCGCCAGCTGCTCGACATGAGCGGCGGGATGCGCCCCGGCCACCGGCTGAAGTTCTGGACACCGGGCGGTTCTTCCACGCCGATGTTCACCGACGAGCACCTCGACGTCCCCCTCGACTACGAAGGGGTGGGCGCCGCCGGCTCCATGCTCGGCACCAAGGCCCTGCAGTGCTTCGACGAGACGACCTGCGTGGTACGGGCGGTGACCCGCTGGACCGAGTTCTACGCCCACGAGTCCTGCGGCAAGTGCACGCCCTGCCGCGAGGGGACGTACTGGCTGGTGCAGTTGCTGCGGGACATCGAGGCCGGCAAGGGCACCATGTCCGACCTCGACAAGCTCGCGGACATCGCCGACAACATCAACGGCAAGTCCTTCTGCGCCCTCGGCGACGGCGCGGCCTCCCCGATCTTCTCCTCGCTGAAGTACTTCCGCGAGGAGTACGAGCAGCACATCACGGGCCGGGGCTGTCCCTTCGACCCGGCCAAGTCGACGGCCTGGGCGGACCGCCCGGAGGTGAACGCATGACCGTGACCACGAGCGCCCCCACCGGAGGGGGAGAGGCGGCGGTCCCGCCGGAAGACCTCGTCACGCTGACGATCGACGGCGTGGAGATCAGCGTGCCCAAGGGCACCCTGGTCATCCGTGCCGCCGAGCAGCTCGGCATCGAGATCCCGCGGTTCTGCGACCACCCCCTCCTGGACCCGGTGGGCGCCTGCCGGCAGTGCATCGTCGAGGTCGAGGGCCAGCGCAAGCCGATGGCGTCCTGCACCATCACCTGCACCGACGGCATGGTGGTGAAGACGCACCTGACCTCGCCGGTCGCCGAGAAGGCCCAGAAGGGTGTGATGGAGCTGCTGCTCATCAACCACCCGCTGGACTGCCCGGTCTGCGACAAGGGCGGCGAGTGCCCGCTGCAGAACCAGGCCATGTCGCACGGCAAGGCCGAGTCCCGCTTCGACGGCAAGAAGCGCACCTACGAGAAGCCCGTGCCGATCTCCACGCAGGTGCTGCTCGACCGCGAGCGGTGCGTGTTGTGCGCCCGCTGCACCCGCTTCTCCAACCAGGTTGCCGGCGACCCGATGATCGAGCTGGTGGAGCGCGGAGCGCTGCAGCAGGTGGGCACCGGCGAGGGCGACCCGTTCGAGTCGTACTTCTCCGGCAACACCATCCAGATCTGCCCGGTCGGGGCGCTCACCTCGGCGGCCTATCGTTTCCGCTCCCGCCCGTTCGACCTGATCTCCTCGCCGTCGGTGTGCGAGCACTGCTCCGGGGGCTGCGCCACGCGCACCGACCACCGGCGCGGCAAGGTCATGCGGCGGCTCGCCGCCAACGACCCCGAGGTCAACGAGGAGTGGATCTGCGACAAGGGACGCTTCGCGTTCCGGTACGCGCAGCTGAAGGACCGCCTCGACACCCCGCTGGTCCGGGACGCCGACGGTGTCCTGCGGCCCGCCTCGTGGCCGGAGGCGCTGGAGGCGGCCGCGCAGGGCCTGACCGCCGCCCGCTCCCGGGCCGGTGTCCTCATCGGCGGCCGGCTGACCGTCGAGGACGCCTACGCGTACAGCAAGTTCGCGCGGGTGGCCCTCGACACCAACGACATCGACTTCCGCGCGCGTGTGCACAGCGGCGAGGAGGCCGACTTCCTGGCCTCTCGGGTGGCGGGCCACGGCCGCGACCTGGACGGTACGGGCGTCACGTACACCTCGCTGGAGAAGGCGCCCGCCGTCCTGCTCGTCGGCTTCGAGTCGGAGGAGGAGGCACCCGGCGTCTTCCTGCGGCTGCGCAAGGCCTGGCGCAAACGCCAGCAGAAGGTGTTCGCGGTGGCCACGCACGCGACCCGGGGCCTTCAGAAGGCGGGCGGCACCCTGCTGCCGGCCGCTCCCGGCACCGAGACCGAGTGGCTGGACGCCCTCGCGAGCGGCGTCGGCCTGGAGGAGCCCGGGACCCGCGCCGCCGAGGCGCTGCGCGCCGAGGGCGCGGTGATCGTCGTGGGTGAGCGGCTCGCCTCGGTCGCAGGCGGGCTCACCGCCGCGGTGCGCGCCGCGACCGCGACCGGCGCCCAGCTGGTGTGGATCCCGCGCCGGGCCGGCGAGCGCGGCGCCGTCGAGGTCGGCGCGCTGCCGTCGCTGCTGCCGGGCGGCCGCCCCGCGACCGACCCCCGCGCGCGTGAGGAGGTCGCCGCAGTCTGGGGCGTGGCCGAACTCCCGCTGCGCTACGGCCGCGACACCCGCCAGATCGTCGAGGCCGCGGCGAGCGGCGAACTGTCGGCACTGGTGGTCGCTGGTGTGGAGGCCGCCGACCTGCCCGACCCGGCACGCGCGCGTGAGGCGTTCGACAACGTCGGGTTCCTGGTGTCGCTGGAGCTGCGGCCCAGCGAGGTCACCGAGCGCGCCGACGTCGTCCTGCCGGTCGCCGCGGTCGCCGAGAAGGCGGGCACCTTCCTGAACTGGGAAGGCAGGGTGCGCTTCTTCGAGGCCGCCCTCAAGCCCGACCAGATGACCCGCCGCCTCGCACCCACCGACGCGCGCGTGCTGCAGATGCTGGCCGACGCCATGGACGTCCACCTGGGCCTGCCGGACCTGCGCACCACGCGCGCGGAGATCGACCGGCTCGGCTCCTGGGACGGTCCGCGCGCCGCCGAGCCCGTGGAGTCCGCTGCAGTGCTGCCCCGTCCGGCGGCCGGTGAGGCCGTGCTCGCCGGGCACCGGCTGCTGCTCGACCAGGGCGTCCTCCAGGAGGGCGACGAGGCCCTCGCCGGCACCCGGCACGCCGCACGCGCGCGCGTGTCGGCGGCGACGGCCGCCGAGGCCGGCGTCAAGGACGGCGACCTCCTCGCCGTCACGGGCCCCGCCGGAACCACCGCATTCCCGCTCCAGATCACCGGGATGCCCGACCGGGTGGTCTGGCTTCCGCTGAACTCCGCCGGCGCCGGCGTCGCCTCCGACACCGGGGCACTGCCCGGCTCCCTCGTCCGCATCGGCCCGGCGGCACCCGCCGAAGAGGCCCCCAAGGAGGTGGAGGCATGAGCCCGTACCTCGCCGCTGAAGACCTCTCGATGTTCGGCCGCGACCCCTGGTGGCTGGTCGTCGTCAAGGCCGTCTTCTGCTTCGCCTTCCTGATGGTGACCGTGCTGTTCTCCATCGTCTGGGAGCGCAAGGTCGTCGCCTGGATGCAGCTGCGCATCGGCCCCAACCGCCACGGCCCCTGGGGCATGCTCCAGTCGCTCGCCGACGGCGTGAAGCTGATGCTCAAGGAAGACGTCATCGTCAAGCGCGCCGACAAGGTGGTCTACGTCCTGGCGCCGATCGTCGCGGCCATCCCGGCCTTCATGGCGATCGCGGTGATCCCCTTCGGCCCGGCCGACAACGAGATCTCGATCTTCGGTACGCGCACCACGATGCAGCTGACCGACCTGCCCATCGCGATGCTCTACATCCTCGCGGTCGCCTCGGTCGGCATCTACGGCATCGTGCTGGCGGGTTGGAGTTCCGGATCCACCTATCCGCTCCTCGGCGGCCTGCGCTCCTGCGCGCAGATGATCTCCTACGAGATCGCCATGGGTGCCGCCTTCGCCTCGGTGTTCCTCTACTCGGGGTCGATGTCGACGTCGACGATCGTCGAGCAGCAGCACGACCGCTGGTACATCCTGCTGCTGCCCGTCTCCTTCATCCTCTACATCGTCACGATGGTCGGCGAGACCAACCGCGCCCCCTTCGACATGCCGGAGTCCGAGGGCGACCTGGTCGGCGGCTTCAACACCGAGTACTCGTCGATCAAGTTCGCGATGTTCATGCTCGCCGAGTACGTGAACATGGTGACGGTCTCCGCCGTCTCCACCACCCTGTTCCTCGGCGGCTGGCGGGCCCCCTGGCCGATCAGCTCCTTCTGGACGGGCGCCAACCACGGCTGGTGGCCGCTGCTCTGGTTCGTCATCAAGGTCCAGCTGCTGCTGTTCTTCTTCATCTGGCTGCGCGGCACGCTCCCGCGGGTGCGCTACGACCAGCTGATGAAGCTCGGCTGGAAGGTCCTCATCCCGGTCTCCGTGACCTGGCTGATGCTCGTGGCGACCGTACGGGCCCTGCGCAACGAGCACTACGACTTCCCGAGCATCGCCCTGCCCGTCGGCGGAGCGGTCCTCGCCCTGGTGGTGATCTCCTACCTCGTCGACATGTTCCGGGAGAAGGCGAAGGCGGCCGGGCAGCCCGCCGCCGAGCAGCCCGGATTCGACCCGATGGCGGGCGGATTCCCCGTACCGCCGCTGCCCGGACAGGAGCTGCCGCCGGTGCCGAGGCGGCGTCCTCGCCACGAGCGGGAGCTGATTGTCAGTGGCGGACCGGACACTGTCAGTGACGGATCTTCGGATGGAAAGGAGGCGTCCGATGGCTGAGGAGCCCAAGGAGACCAAGCCCGGTTTCCAGAACCCCGTGGCCGGCTTCGGCGTGACCTTCAAGGCCATGTTCAAGAAGCGGCTCACCGAGCAGTACCCGGAGCAGAAGAAGACCACGGCCCCGCGGTTCCACGGACGGCACCAGCTCAACCGCCATCCGGACGGCCTGGAGAAGTGCGTCGGCTGCGAGCTGTGTGCCTGGGCCTGCCCCGCCGACGCCATCTATGTGGAGGGCGCCGACAACACCGACGAGGAGCGCTACTCGCCGGGCGAGCGCTACGGCCGCGTCTACCAGATCAACTACGCCCGCTGCATCCTGTGCGGCCTGTGCATCGAGGCGTGCCCCACGCGCGCGCTGACGATGACCAACGAGTTCGAGCTGGCCGACTCCAGCCGCGCCAACCTCATCTACACCAAGGAGCAACTGCTCGCCGGCCTCGAAGAGGGCATGGTCGACACGCCCCACGCGATCTTCCCCGGGACGACCGAGGAGGACTACTACCGAGGCCTGGTGACGCAGGCCGCGCCCGGCACGGTCCGCCAGGTCGCCCTCTCCAAGGGGGAGGTCCCGCAGGAGGCCGCGTCCACCCCCGGTGAGGACGAGCCGGCCTCGAAGAAGGTGATCGGCCGATGACCGCACAGCTCGCCGCCTACACCACCTCCACCGGTGAGGCCTTCCAGTTCTGGGTCCTCGGCACGGTCGCGGTGCTCGGCGCCCTGGGCACCGTCCTCATGAAGAAGGCCGTGCACAGCGCGCTGTGCCTGGCCGGAACCATGATCGTCCTGGCGGTGTTCTATCTCGCCAACGGCGCCTACTTCCTGGGAATCGTGCAGATCGTCGTCTACACCGGCGCGATCATGATGTTGTTCCTCTTCGTGGTGATGCTCGTCGGCGTCACGGCCGCGGACTCGCTGAAGGAGACCATCAAGGGCCAGCGCTGGCTGGCCCTTCTGTGCGGGATCGGCTTCGCCGTCCTGCTGTTCGCCGGCATCGGGAACGCCGCCCTGAAGGAGTTCGACGGCACGGGCCAGGCGAACGCCAACGGCAATGTGGAGGGCCTCGCCTCCCTCATCTTCACCAAGTACGTCTTCGCCTTCGAAATCACCGGCGCCCTGCTCATCACGGCCGCCGTCGGCGCCATGGTGCTCACCCACCGCGAGCGCACCGAGCGCGCCAAGACCCAGCGCGAGCTGTCCGAACAGCGCGTGAGGGAAGGCAAGCACGTCCCGCCGCTGCCTGCTCCCGGTGTCTACGCCCGGCACAACGCCGTGGACATCGCGGGACTGCTCCCCGACGGCACCCCGTCCGAACTGACCGTCAACAAGACGCTGCGGGAACGCGGTCAGATCCGTGACGTGTCCGCCGAGGCGCTCAACGACCTGCGCGCGCTGGAGCAGCGCGCGGAGGAGCGCCTGGAGCGCAGGGCGATCGAACCGGCGACGTTCAAGCGGTCCGAGGAGGCGTCCAAGTGAATCCGGTCAACTACCTCTATCTCGCCGCGCTGCTGTTCACGATCGGCGCGACCGGCGTACTGATCCGCCGCAACGCGATCGTGGTCTTCATGTGCATCGAGCTGATGCTGAACGCCTGCAACCTCGCGTTCGTCGTCTTCTCCCGGATGCACGGCAACCTCGACGGCCAGATCATCGCCTTCTTCACGATGGTCGTCGCCGCCGCGGAGGTCGTGGTGGGCCTCGCGATCATCGTGTCGCTGTTCCGTACCCGCCACTCGGCCTCGGTCGACGACGCCAGCCTGATGAAGCTGTAAGGGGTCGGAAGAATCGTGGAGAACCTGATCGCGCTGCTCATCGCGGCGCCCCTGCTCGGAGCGGCCGTCCTGCTGGCCGGCGGCCGGCGCCTGGACCGCGTCGGCCACTGGGTCGGCACGCTCCTGTCGGCCGCCTCCTTCGTGTTCGGCCTGATCCTCTTCGCCGACCTGCTCGGCAGGAGCGCCGACCACCGCACCCTGACCCAGCACCTGTGGACGTGGATCTCCGTCGGCAGCTTCCAGGCGGACGTCACCTTCCGCCTCGACCAGCTGTCGATGACCTTCGTCCTCCTCATCACGGGCGTCGGGTCGCTGATCCACCTGTACTCGGTCGGGTACATGGAGCACGACGAGCGGCGCCGCCGCTTCTTCGGCTACCTGAACCTGTTCCTCGCGGCGATGCTGCTGCTCGTCCTCGCCGACAACTACCTGCTGCTCTACGTCGGCTGGGAGGGCGTCGGTCTCGCCTCCTACCTGCTGATCGGCTTCTGGCAGCACAAGCCCAGCGCCGCCACGGCCGCGAAGAAGGCCTTCCTGGTCAACCGCGTCGGCGACATGGGCCTGTCGATCGCGATCATGCTGATGTTCGCCACCTTCGGCAGCTTCGCCTTCGGCCCGGTCTTCGCTCACGCCGGTGACACCTCCCAGGGCAAGCTCACCGCCATCGCGCTGATGCTGCTGCTCGCCGCCTGCGGCAAGTCCGCCCAGGTGCCGCTGCAGTCCTGGCTCGGGGACGCGATGGAGGGCCCGACCCCGGTCTCGGCCCTGATCCACGCGGCGACCATGGTGACCGCGGGCGTCTACCTGATCGTCCGCTCCGCGGCCATCTTCAACGCGGCGCCCGACGCCCAGCTGGCCGTCACCGTGGTCGGTGCGGTCACGCTGCTGTTCGGTGCGATCGTCGGTTGCGCGAAGGACGACATCAAGAAGGCCCTGGCCGGCTCGACCATGTCGCAGATCGGCTACATGGTGCTGGCCGCGGGTCTCGGCCCCATCGGCTACGTCTTCGCGATCATGCACCTGGTCACGCACGGCTTCTTCAAGGCCGGGCTGTTCCTCGGCGCCGGTTCCGTCATGCACGGCATGAACGACGAGGTCGACATGCGCAAGTACGGGGGCCTGCGCAAGTACATGCCGGTCACGTTCGTCACCTTCGGCCTCGGCTACCTGGCCATCATCGGTTTCCCGGGCCTGTCCGGCTTCTTCTCCAAGGACAAGATCATTGAGGCGGCCTTCGCGAAGGGCGGCACCGAGGGGTGGATCCTCGGCGGGGCGGCCCTGCTGGGCGCGGCCATCACCGCCTTCTACATGACGCGCGTGATGCTGATGACCTTCTTCGGGGAGGAGCGCTGGAGGAACCGGCCCACCCGCTCGCCGGAGGCGCCGAGCGCCGAGCCCGCCGCCGAGCACGGCGGCGAGCACGCCGAGCCGCATCCGCACGAGTCCCCGAAGGTCATGACGATCCCGATGATCGTGCTGGCCGTCGGCTCGGTCCTCGGCGGTGGCTTCTTCAGCATCGGCGACCGCTTCCTGCACTGGCTGGAGCCGGTCACCGGGCACAGCGAGGGCCACTCCCCGGTCGGCGCCGGTGCGGTCACGGGCGCGACGATGGTGTGTCTCGTGATCGGTGTGGCCATCGCCTGGGCCCAGTACGGCCGCAGGCCCGTGCCGGCCGTCGCCCCGCGCGGCTCGCTGCTCACCCGCGCGGCCCGCCGCGACCTGCTCCAGGACGACTTCAACCACGTGGTCCTGGTGCGCGGCGGCGAGCACCTGACGCGCTCCCTGGTCTACCTCGACCACACCCTGGTCGACGGCGTGGTCAACGGCACGGCGGCCGGGTTCGGCGGTCTGTCCGGGCGGCTGCGCAGGCTCCAGAACGGCTTCGCCCGCTCCTACGCGGTCTCGATGTTCGGCGGTGCGGCACTACTGGTCGCCGCGACCCTGCTGATGAGGGCGGTCTGATACCGATGTCCTTTCCACTGCTGACAGCGACGGCGGCGCTCCCGGCCCTCGGGGCGGTCGCCACGGCCGCCGTACCGGCCGCGCGGCGCACCGCCGCCAAGTGGCTGGCGCTGGTCGTCTCGCTCGCCACGCTCGCCCTGGCGATCACCGTCCTGGTCCGCTTCGACCCGGCCGGCTCCCGCTACCAGCTCACCGAGTCCCACGCCTGGATCAAGGACTTCGGCGTGCGGTACGAGCTGGGGGTCGACGGCATCGCGGTGGCGCTGATCGCGCTGACCGCCGTACTGATCCCGTTCATCATCCTGGCCGGCTGGCACGACGCCGACCCGCTGGAGACGGGCAGCCGCCGCTGGCGCCCCACCCAGGGCTTCTTCGCGCTGATCCTGGCCGTCGAGGCGATGGTGGTCATCTCCTTCGAGGCCACCGACGTCTTCCTCTTCTACATCTTCTTCGAAGCCATGCTCATCCCGATGTACTTCCTCATCGGCGGCTTCGGGGACCGCGCCCACGCGCAGGGCGAGGAGGCGGCCTCCACGCAGCGGTCGTACGCGGCGGTGAAGTTCCTGCTCTACAACCTCGTCGGCGGTCTGATCATGCTGGCCGCGGTGATCGGCCTGTACGTGGTCGCCGGGAACTTCTCCCTCCAGCAGATCGCCGAGGCCCGGGCCAACGGCTCGCTGCACATGGCGACCAGCACCGAACGCTGGCTGTTCCTGGGCTTCTTCTTCGCCTTCGCGGTGAAGGCGCCGCTGTGGCCGCTGCACACCTGGCTGCCCAACGCCATGCAGGAGTCCACCGCGCCGGTCGCCGTCCTCATCACGGCGGTCGTCGACAAGGTGGGCACCTTCGCGATGCTCCGCTTCTGCCTGCAGCTGTTCCCGCAGGCCAGCAAGTGGGCGACGCCGGTGATCCTCGTCCTGGCCCTGATCAGCATCATCTACGGTGCGCTGCTCGCGGTCGGCCAGCGGGACATCAAGCGCCTGGTGGCCTACGCGTCGATCTCCCACTTCGGCTTCATCGTCATGGGCATCTTCGCGATGACCAGCCAGGGCCAGTCCGGCGCCACGCTCTACATGGTCAACCACGGCATCTCGACGGCGGCCTGGATGCTGGTCGCCGGCTTCCTGATCTCCCGGCGCGGTTCGCGGCTCATGACCGACTACGGCGGTGTGCAGAAGGTCGCCCCCGTGCTCGCCGGAACCTTCCTGATCGGTGGTCTCGCCACCCTCTCGCTGCCCGGTCTCGCGCCGTTCGTGAGCGAGTTCCTGGTGCTGGTCGGCACGTTCACGCGCCACCCGGCGATCGGGATCATCGCCACCTTCGGCATCGTCCTCGCCGCGCTCTACGCCCTCGTGCTCTACCAGCGGACGATGACGGGGCCGGTGAAGCCCGAGGTCTCGGCGATGCCCGACCTCCGCGTGCGGGAGCTCGTGGTCGTCGCCCCGCTGATCGCGCTGCTGATCTTCCTGGGCGTCTACCCGAAGCCCGTGACGGACATCGTCAACCCGGCGGTCAAGCAGACGATGTCCGATGTACACAAGACCGACCCCAAGCCCTCGGTGGAGGCGGCCAAGTGAGCACAACAGCCGTCCACAGCCTGTGGACAACCGCGGCCGACCCGATCTCGAAGATCCCGGCACCCAAGATCGAATACGGACAGCTGTCGCCGACCCTGATCGTCGTCGGCGCGGCGCTGGTCGGGGTGCTCATCGAGGCGTTCGTCCCGCGCAAGTCGCGCTACTACGCGCAGGTGTTCGTGTCGGCCGTGGCCCTGTGCGCCGCGTTCGCCGCGGTCGTCGCGCTCGCGGCCGACGGTTACGGCACCACCAAGGCGCACATCGCGGCCATGGGCGCGATCGCGGTCGACGGCCCGTCCCTCTTCCTGCAGGGCACGATCGTGCTGGCCGGCCTGGTCGGCCTGTTCACGTTCGCCGAGCGGCGCCTGGACCCGGCGGCGCACGGCAACCGGGTCGACTCCTTCGCCGCGCAGGCCGCGTCCGTGCCGGGCAGCGACAGCGAGAAGGCCGCGGTGAAGGCCGGCTTCACCACCACCGAGGTCTTCCCGCTCCTTCTCTTCGCCGTCGCCGGCATGCTGGTGTTCCCCTCGGCCAACGACCTGCTGACGCTCTTCGTGGCCCTGGAGGTCTTCTCCCTGCCGCTGTACCTGCTGTGCGCACTGGCCCGTCGCAAGCGGCTGATGTCGCAGGAGGCCGCGGTCAAGTACTTCCTGCTCGGCGCGTTCGCCTCCGCGTTCACGCTGTTCGGCATCGCCATGCTGTACGGCTACGCCGGCTCGGTGTCCTACGCGCGCATCGCCCAGGTCGTCGACGGCACGGTCACCGGTGTCGACCCGGCGCTGGCCAACACCATGGGCAACGACGCGCTGCTGCTCATCGGCGGCGCGATGATCGTGATGGGCCTGCTGTTCAAGGTGGCCGCGGTGCCGTTCCACATGTGGACCCCGGACGTCTACCAGGGCGCTCCGACCCCGGTCACCGGCTTCATGGCGGCGGCCACGAAGGTGGCCGCGTTCGGCGCGCTGCTGCGGCTGCTGTACGTCGTCCTGCCCGGCATGCGCTGGGACTGGCGCCCAGTGATGTGGGCGGTGGCGATCATCACGATGCTCGGCGGCGCGATCGTCGCGATCACGCAGACCGACATCAAGCGGCTGCTGGCCTACTCGTCCATCGCGCACGCCGGGTTCATCCTCGCGGGTGTCATCGCGACCTCGAAGGACGGTGTGTCGTCCGTCCTCTTCTACCTGGCGGGATACTCCTTCGTCACCATCGGCGCCTTCGCGGTGGTCACGCTCGTGCGCGACGCGGGCGGCGAGGCCACCCACCTGTCCAAGTGGGCCGGGCTCGGTCGCCGGTCGCCGCTGGTGGCAGCCGTGTTCGCGGTCTTCCTGCTCGCCTTCGCCGGCATCCCGTTGACCTCCGGCTTCGCCGGAAAGTTCGCCGTGTTCAAGGCGGCGGCGGCCGGTGGCGCGGTCCCGCTGGTCGTGATCGGTGTGATCTCCTCGGCGATCGCCGCGTTCTTCTACATCCGCGTGATCGTGCTGATGTTCTTCAGCGAGCCGAAGCCCGAGGGCCCGACCGTGGCGGTGCCGTCGCCGCTGACCACGCTGGCGATCGGCATCGGCGTGGCTGTGACCGTCGTGCTCGGCGTGGCGCCGCAGTACTTCCTGGACCTGGCGAGCCAGGCAGGGGTGTTCGTGCGCTGACGCCCACCGTGCCCATGCCGCTGCCCGGCAGCCCGCCAGAAGGCGGGTGCCGGGCAGCGGCGTCTCCGGGGAGGCGGGCAGCCCTCGTGGGAACACGTGTACGACATTCGGGTCCCTGGCCGGAGGGTGCTCGGGGTGGCCTGTGGACAACTTCCGGCACTGTCGGCGCGGGCCCCTATCGTTGACGCAGTGGTCGAGGGACGGCACACGGGGGACAGACGGGGACCGACGATGGATGCGACGGGCGGGATCAGCGAGATGCCAGGGTTGACCGAAGGGCCGGGCGCGGCCGGCAGCGAGGCGCTGGCCACGCTGCACCGGGTCTTCGGGTACGAGGCCTTCCGGGGCGAGCAGCAGGCGGTCATCGAGCACGTGGTGGCGGGCGGCGACGCCGTCGTGCTCATGCCGACCGGTGGCGGCAAGTCGCTGTGCTACCAGATCCCGGCCCTGGTCAGACCCGGCACCGGCATCGTGGTCTCACCGCTCATCGCGCTCATGCAGGACCAGGTGGACGCCCTGCGCGCCCTCGGCGTGCGGGCCGGGTTCATCAACTCCACGCAGGACTTCGACGAGCGGCGCACGGTCGAGGCCGAGTTCCTGGCCGGCGAGCTGGACCTGCTGTACCTGGCGCCGGAGCGGCTGCGCCTGGACGGCACCCTCGACCTGCTCTCCCGCGGCAAGATCTCCGTCTTCGCGATCGACGAGGCCCACTGCGTGTCCCAGTGGGGCCACGACTTCCGCCCCGACTACCTCACCCTGGCGCTCCTCGGCGAGCGCTGGCCGGACGTCCCCCGGATCGCCCTCACCGCCACGGCCACGCGCGCCACCCACGAGGAGATCACTCAGCGGCTCGGCCTGCCGGCGGCCCGCCATTTCGTCGCCAGCTTCGACCGGCCCAACATCCAGTACCGCATCGTGCCCAAGGCCGACCCGAAAAAGCAGCTGCTCACCTTCCTGCGGGAGGAGCACGCGGGCGACGCCGGGATCGTGTACTGCCTCTCGCGCAACTCGGTGGAGCGGACGGCGGAGTTCCTCACCGCGGGCGGCATCGAGGTGGTGCCGTATCACGCGGGCCTGGACGCGGGCACCCGCGCCGCGCACCAGGCCAGGTTCCTGCGCGAGGACGGCCTGGTCGTGGTGGCGACCATCGCCTTCGGCATGGGCATCGACAAGCCCGACGTCCGCTTCGTGGCCCACCTCGACCTGCCCAAGTCGATCGAGGGCTACTACCAGGAGACAGGCCGTGCGGGCCGCGACGGCCTGCCGTCCACGGCCTGGATGGCGTACGGCCTGAACGACGTCGTACAGCAGCGCAAGCTGATCCAGTCGGGCGAGGGCGACGAGGCGTTCCGCCGCCGGGCGTCCGCCCACCTCGACGCGATGCTCGCGCTGTGCGAGACGGCGCAGTGCCGCCGCGGTCAGCTGCTCGCCTACTTCGGCCAGGACGCCGATCCGGCGGGCTGCGGCAACTGCGACACCTGCCTCGCCCCGCCGGAGACCTGGGACGGCACCATCGCCGCGCAGAAGGTGCTGTCGACGGTCGTACGGCTGCAGCGCGAGCGCGGGCAGAAGTTCGGCGCCCTGCAGATCGTCGACATCCTGCTCGGCAAGCGCACCGGCAAGGTGATCCAGTTCGACCACGACCAGCTGTCCGTCTTCGGTATCGGCCAGGACCTCACCGAGGGCGAATGGCGGGGCGTCATCCGGCAGTTGCTGGCCCAGGGACTGCTCGCCGTCGAGGGGGAGTACGGCACGCTGGTGCTCACCGGGGCGAGCGGTTCGGTGCTGCGGCGGGAACGGGAGGTTCCGCTGCGCAAGGAGCCGAAGAAGCCGGCCGCCTCCCGGTCGCGGCCGGACGGCGGCTCCGGCGGCGACCGCAAGGCCAAGGCCGCCGCGGCCGAGCTGCCCGACGAACTGCTGCCCGCCTTCGAGGCGCTGCGCGCCTGGCGCGCCGACCGGGCGCGGGAGCAGGGCGTCCCGGCCTACGTCATCTTCCACGACGCCACGCTGCGGGAGATCGTCACCCGCCGGCCCGGCTCGGTGCGCGAGCTGGGCACGGTGAGCGGGGTCGGCGAGAAGAAGCTGGCGACGTACGGGGAAGGCGTGCTCGAGGTCCTGGCCTCCCTGGACGCCCCGGCCGGATCCGTGGAGGACGCACCGGCGGACGCGGCCTCCGTGGAGGACGAGGAGCCCGAGCCGGACGCCTGGACATAGGGGACCGGGGACCGGCCTGGGGGCGCGATGCCACGGCACGGGCGGCGAGCGGCCATGCGGCGGACCGGTCAGGACAGTGCCGTCAGCCCCGGGGCGAACGTGATCAACAGTGGGAGCAGCGGTACGAGCGCGGCCACCGCCGTCGTCAGGGCGCGGTGCCGGCGCAGCAGCCGTGGCGGCGGTGCGAGCAGGCGGTCCACGCGCTCCCCGAGGAGGCGGCGGCTGGAGGCACAGGAGAGGACACCCCGGTGCTGGTTCAGCTCGATCAGCGCAAGAGCCGTGGTGAGGTGCCCGCAGCGACGGGAGGCGGCGTCGTCGGCGGCCAGTTCCACCAGGCGGTGCGTCTGCTCGCAGAAGTGGGCGAAGAGCGGCACGCGCGGGAAACCGGTGGCGAGCGCGGTGGACAGGTGCAGCAGCCAGTCGTGGTGGGCGCGCGCGTGCCCGCGCTCGTGGGTCAGGACGGCGTCCAACTGGTGGTCGGTGAGGCGCTGCAGGGCCCCCGTGGTGACGACCAGCTGCGGCGGATGCCCCGGCATCCACCAGGCGTCCGGGTACTCGTCCTCCAGGACCAGCATCGGTCCCCGCGCCGCCGGCAGCCCCGCGGGAAGATCCGGGGCGCGCTCGCGCAGCTGGGCCCGAACCTGGCCGCGGCTGCGGCGGGCCTCGACGAGTTCGCGGCCCAGCATCGCGGTCGTCCATGCGGCACCGCACGCGAGCAGGACGGTGAGCGCGGCCGCCCACACCGGCGCGGCGGAGAGGTCGTAGGCAGCGGTGACGGCGGGCGGCGCGGGGGCGAACACGTGGTCGCGCACGGTGTGGAAGACGGCCGCCGCGCCCAGCACGAGTGCGGCGACGCAGCACAGCAGGACGGTGGCGACCAGACACTGCCACACCCACAACGCGACCACGGGTTCCCGCTCGGGCCAGTCGGCGCGGGTCAGAGCGCGCGGCGCCGGCACGGCGGCCGTCAGGGCGACGACGCTCAGCAGGAGCAGGCAGACGGTCATGCCGGGGCTCCGGTTCTGGTCGGAGAGGCGTGCGGGTGTCGGTGGTGCCACGGGAGCGGCGCGCGGGCGCGCGCCGCGTGTGGTGCGTGCCCCGTCAGTATGACGAAGACGGGCGCCCCGAGTCAGGTGCCGGAGACGAACCGGCCGAAGCCGTACCCCGCCGGGGGCCACACCCCTCGCACCGCCCGCCCGCGCCTGCTCCCGCGCCACCTGCCCGCGCCTCTCCCACCGCGCCTCGTGCGCCGGTTCGCTCTGCGCCACTCGCCCGCGCCCCTCCCACCGCGCCCCGCGCGGTGGTTCGCCCCGTGCGCGCCCGGGGTCGGCGACGGTGTCACCGCCCCCGACCCCGGGGCCCTGCCGCCGGCTCAGCCCGACACGACCCGCCCGCTCACGTCTCCCAGTCCGACGCGGGTCCCGTTCGCCCCGGGTGCCCAGGCCGACAGGGTCACCACGTCGCCGTCCTCCAGGAAGGCGCGCTTGCCGTCGGGGAGTTCGAGGGGGTCGCGGCCGTTCCAGGTCAGCTCCAGCAGGGAGCCCCGCTGGCGCTCCTCCGGTCCGCTCACCGTGCCGGAGCCGTACAGGTCGCCGGTGCGCAGACAGGCGCCGTTCACCGTCATGTGGGCGAGTTGCTGGGCGGCGGTCCAGTACATGGTGGAGAACGGCGGCTCGGAGACGACATGACCGTTGATCGCGACAGAGATCCGCAGGTCGTAACCGCCGGGCTCGACCCCCGGCGCCGAGTCGTCCAGGTACGGCAGCAGCGGGTGGGTGCGCTCCGGCGGCGCCACGCGCGCGTGCTCCAGCGCCTCCAGCGGAGTGATCCACGCCGACACCGAGGTCGCGAAGGACTTGCCGAGGAAGGGGCCGAGCGGCACGTACTCCCAGGCCTGGATGTCCCGCGCGGACCAGTCGTTGAGCAGGCACAGCCCGAAGACGTGCTCGCTGAAGTCGCCGAGGGCGACCGGCCTGCCCAGCTCGGACGGCACGCCCACGACGAAGCCGACCTCGGCCTCGATGTCCAGCCGGATCGACGGGCCGAAGACGGGCGCGAGGTCGCCGGGGCCCTTGCGCTGTCCGGACGGGCGTACGACGTCCGTGCCGGAGACGATCACCGTGCCGGAACGGCCGTGGTAACCGATCGGCAGGTGCTTCCAGTTGGGGGTGAGCGAGTCCTCGGCGTCCGGGCGGAAGATCCGGCCGACGTTGCGGGCGTGGTTCTCCGAGGCGTAGAAGTCGACGTAGTCCGCCACCTCGAAGGGCAGGTGCAGGGTCACCTCGGACAGGGGGTGGAAGAGCGGTTCGACCGCGTCGCGGTGCGTGGGGTCGGTGGCCCAGGCGGTGATGGCGCGCCGCACCTCGGACCACGCGGTGCGGCCGGCCGCCAGCAACGGGTTGAGGGTGCGGTGCGCGAGCAGCGAGTGGTACGGCGAGCCGAGCGCGGCGGCCGCCGCGCCCACGTCGAGGACGTGGTCCCCGAGCCGGACGCCGACCCTCCGCTCCGTGCTGCCGGCGGGCGAGAACACGCCATAGGGAAGGTTGTGCGGGCCGAAGGGGTCGCCCTCGGGGACGTCGAAGGGGGGCATGGGGGTGCTGCCTCACTCTCATCCGGGCCGTGCATGGCGCTGCGTTTCATGTGGTCGCGCCACACGTTACGGCTGAGATGCGTGTCTTGGGCAGTGTGCCGGGGCGCGACGTGGGACGTGCCCCGGCCAGGGCTGCGGGAGTGCGTCGAGAGCGGTGTGAAGTCGAGAGCGGTGTGAAAAGGACGCCGGGGCACCCCTCCGGGGTTGCCGAACGATGCCCCAAGAGTCCGCAATGTCCGAATGAGTCTCGCAGGAGGTGGCCCTTCCGGCTCAGCGCCCTTCGGGGACACGGGCGCCGGCACGGGGTTCGCCTCCCCGCGCCTCCTGAAGCATCCGGCCGCGGTCCACGGCTGACGTCGGTCGCCATCAGGGGCTGAAAAGACGGAACTTGGGGCCAGGGACAGACAAGTGCGGGCAGTGGGTGGTGAGTCGGTGGGGCGCGGTGTCCGTATTCTCTGATCATGGCACCCTCCCCCGCGTATGCACTGATCGCCACTGACCTGGACGGAACGCTGCTGCGCGGCGACGACACGGTCTCCGACCGGTCGCGCGCCGCGCTCGCTCGGGCGGTGCGGGCCGGTGCCCGGCATCTGGTGGTGACCGGCCGCCCGGCCCCCCGGGTGCGGCCCCTGCTGGCGGACCTCGGCTGCAGGGGGCTCGCGGTGTGCGGGCAGGGCGCACAGGTGTACGACGCGGGAGCCGATCGCCTGCTGTGGTCGGTCCGGCTGGACCGGGAACTGGCCGAGACCGCGCTCGGCAAGATCGAGGCCGAGGTGGGGCAGGTGTACGCGGCCGTCGACCAGGACGGCGTGGACGGGCTCACGCTCATCGAGCCCGGCTATCTGATGCCCCACCCGACCCTGCCCGCGGTCCGGGTGGGTCGGCGCGACGACCTGTGGTGCGCGCCCATCAGCAAGGTACTGCTGCGCCATGCCACCGTGCCGGACGACGAGTTGGCGGCCATCGCGCGGTCGGTGGTGGGTTCGCTGGCGACGGTCACCATGTCGGGTCCGGGGACCGTGGAACTCCAGCCGTGCGGGGTGACCAAGGCGACGGGACTGGCGCTGGCGGCACAGCGGCTGGGGATCGCAGCCGAACGCGCGCTGGCGTTCGGGGACATGCCCAACGACATCCCGATGTTCGACTGGGCCGGTTACGGGGTCGCCATGGCCAACGCCCATGCCGAACTCAAGGCGGTCGCGCATGAGGTCACCACGTCGAACGAGGACGACGGCGTCGCCGTCGTCCTCGAAAGACTGTTCCCGACCGACTGACCGGGATATCAGTAGCGCCTGCCGGATGCGCCGATCAGTAGGCGCCGAACACGTTGTCGATCGACCCGTAGCGGTGCGCCGCGTAGTTGCAGGCGGCCGTGATGTTCGCGACCGGGTCGTAGATGTTGTACGACGTTCCGGCCACGTGGTACGCGTTGAAGGTCGGGTCGATGACCTGGAGCAGGCCCTTGGACGGGATGCCCTTGGCCGCGTTGGAGTCCCACAGGTTGATGGCGTTCGGGTTGCCGGAGGACTCCCGCATGATGTTGCGGTAGATGCCGTTGTAGCTGCCCGGGATGCCCTTCTCGGCCATGATCGCGAGCGACTCGCGGATCCAGCCGTCGAGGTTGTTCGGGTACCCGGCGGGGGTGGTGGAGACCGTCGGGGTCGTGGCGGCGGGGGCGGTGGCCGGGGCCGCCGAGGCGGTGGTCGCTCCGATGATCGGCAGAGCGAGGACGCCGGCGCCGGCTCCGACGGCGGCGAGCGTGCGGGCGAGGCGGTTGTTGCGGGGGCGGCGGTGCTTGGCGGCAGCAGGCATGGGGGTGTTCCTCTCCGTCGCCTACGAGGTGAGCTGTCGGGTTCGGGCGGGGAGGTGCCCGGCCGTGCCCTGGAGAGGCACGGCTTCACCCCTAGCCGTTCCGGTGCGACGCGTGCCGTCCGGTCCGGCGACTTACCTGGATCCCCCGCTCCTGCCGTACGAATGAGTTCGTCGATGGGTCGTGCGGGCGGCGGCAGGATTCGGCGTTCCGCCCGACGGGTCGGGAACGTATGCGACAGCACATGTCGGGAACAAGTGCCCGCGTCACACAACGTCCTATTTGACCTTGAACGGAGTCGTATGGGGTACTTGATCCTTTGCGGTTGCCAACCTTCAACTCGCCGATGCGCAAAGGGAGAACGGGTGATCGGGCGACCGGGGGCACCGATGGGTGACGTGACCCATTTCACGGAATAGCAAATAGCATCATGTCGGACATGGGTGATTCGCGGGTGCGGCCCGGGAGGTGGAGGGGCGTGGAACCTCTGACGTCGCGCCAGTCGTTCTCGGGGCGGGGGCCGGGAGTGCGGAGGGAGGTGGAGCCACCCGGGTGCACGCCAGGGTGGGTCCGTCCTGGGTGTGGGGTCGACCCCCTCCGGCCGATTCACGGCGAAGCTCTTATGTCCCAGTAAGTCAATAAATGTCCTTTCCTATCATCTGATCAGATCCATGTCGGTCGTGCTCCGAAACCGCCCGGGCTGGACCCGTGGGCGCTATCGGTGATCGAAAGAGGACCGGATACGCTGACTTGAGTGATGGCAGCGACCTATCGACAAGCCGTGTAATCGACAGCAGACACCAGCAGACAGGAGACCCCTCGTGACCGTCGTCGGGCCGTTCGGGCTGAGCGTGCGGGACCAGGCTCTGGAAGCCGATGTCCAGGCCGGATTGGCGGCTGTCGAGGAAGGCTTGCTCGAGGCCACCAAGAGCGAGGTCCCGTTCATCACGGAGGCCGCGCAGCACCTCGTGCGGGCCGGCGGGAAGCGGTTCCGGCCGCTGCTCGTGATGCTCGCGGCGCAGTTCGGCGACCCCTACGCGCCGGGCGTGGTGCCGTCGGCCGTGGTCGTGGAGCTGACGCATCTCGCCACGCTGTACCACGACGACGTCATGGACGAGGCGGCCGTGCGGCGCGGCGTGGACAGCGCCAACACCCGCTGGGGCAACTCCGTCGCGGTCCTCACCGGCGACTTCCTCTTCGCCCGCGCCTCGCAGATCCTCGCCGACCTCGGCCCCGAGGCGGTCCGGGTGCAGGCCCTCGCCTTCGAACGGCTGGTCACCGGACAGATCCTGGAGACGGCCGGCCCCACGGACGGCCGCGACCCGGTCGAGCACTACCTGGACGTGCTGGGCGGCAAGACGGGCTCGCTGGTGGCGGTGTCCTGCCGGTTCGGCGCGATGATGTCCGGCGCCGACGAGACGGTCGTGGATGTGCTCACCCAGTACGGCGAGCGCCTCGGGGTGGCCTTCCAGCTCGCCGACGACGTCCTGGACATCGCCTCCGACTCCCACGAGTCCGGCAAGACCCCGGGCACCGACCTGCGTGAGGGCATCGCGACCCTGCCCGTGCTCCGGCTGCGCGAGCGGGCGGCCCGGATGGGGCTGTCCGAGGACATCGCCCTGTGCGAGCTGCTCGACTCCGACCTCAGCGACGACGCCCGGCACGCCGAGGCGCTGGCCGCGCTGCGCGCGCACCCCGCGCTGGAGCAGGCCCGGCGCGACACCATCCGGTACGCCGAGGAGGCGCGGTCGGCGCTGGTGCCGCTGAGGGAGTGCGACGCCAAGGCGGCGCTGATCGAGCTGTGCGACGCGGTGGTCCACCGCGCCGGCTGACCGCCGAAGCGGACGGCCCCCGAAGCGGAGGGCCTCCGGCGCGGGCGGCCGTCGAAGCGTACGGGCCGCCCGAACGCGCTCCGGGTGGCGCGCGCGTGCGCTCCGGACGGTGATCGGGTGCACTCCGGATGACGGCCGCGCGTGGCCCGTCGTACGGTCGTACGACGCGTACGACCCCTACGGGTCGGGCACGTCCCCGCCCCTACGTGTCATACCGCAGGCGTACACGGAGTTGGCTCCGAGGTCTGACGATTCCTCATGGCTGATTTGGTGAGATGGAAACCACGGAAATCACCACTCCTCACCGATTCGGGTGAGAATGGCGGCTCAGGGGGACCAGCGTGAGGACAGCCGCCGCCGACGACGGAGGTAAGGCACACATGGCACCGTACGAATCCGACGACGCAGCGGGCGCCGCGCGCGAAGAGGAGCCGCACTCCGGCCGACGCAAGGTCGCGCGGTACGCCGTCCCGGTCGCGGTGGTGGGGGTGGCGGCGGCCACGATCGGGCTCGTCCCGGCCCTCGCCGACTCCGGTGACCCCGACCTGCCCAGGATCACCGCTCAGCAGCTCATCGACAAGATCGCCAAGTCGGACGTGCAGCAGATGTCCGGCACCGTGAAGATCAGCACCGACCTCGGCCTGCCCGACCTCGGCGGCCTGGAGAGCGGCATCGCCTCGGGCGCGGCCAAGGGCTCCGGCCACGGCTCCTCGGCCGACCCGCGGGCCAAGCTCACCGAGCTGGTCTCCGGCACGCACACCCTGCGCGTCGCCGCCGACGGCCCGGACCGGCAGAAGCTGTCGCTGCTGGAGCAGGGCGCCGAGTACAGCCTCATCCACAACGGCAAGGACGTCTGGGGCTACGACAGCAAGAGCAACGAGGTCTCGCACGGCACCGCCGCCGGCTCCGGCAAGGTCCGGCGGGCCGAGCCCCCGGCCACACCGAAGGACTTCGCCGACCAGGCCCTGAAGTCGGTCGACGACACGACGTCCGTCACCGTCGACGGCACCGCGCAGGTCGCCGGGCGTGACGCCTACCGACTGCTCATCAAGCCCAGGCAGTCCGGCACCACGGTCGGCGCGATCGGCATCGCCGTCGACGCGAAGACGGGCATGCCGCTGAAGTTCACGCTGACTCCGAAGAGCGGCGGCACCGCCGTGATCGACGTGAGCTTCACCCAGGTCTCCTTCGCCAGGCCGGCCGCCTCCACCTTCGACTTCACCCCACCCAAGGGCGCGAAGGTCACCGAGGAGAAGAAGCACTCCCAGGCGCGCGAGCACGCCCCCATGCCGGGTGGGGACTTCGCCAAGGGCCTCAACGGCGCGGATGTCCTCGGCAAGGGCTGGACCTCCGTCGCCACCTTCGAGACGGGCGCCCGGGGCGGACTTCCGACCGGTGCCAAGGGCAGTGACCTTGGTGGCTTCCTCGGCTCGCTGGGCGACAAGACCTCCGGGAAGTTCGGCCGGGGCACGTTCTTCTCCACCCGCCTGGTCAACGCCCTGATCACCGACGACGGCAAGGTCTACGTCGGCGCGGTCACCAAGGACGCCCTGGTGAAGGCGGCGGACACGGGAAAGTGACCCTTCCCGGTCCTGCGGGGAAGTGACCCTTCCCGGTCCTGCCGGGGCATGACGAGACGAAGGGGAGCCGATGGACGAACCGTCCGCCACGGAGCCGGATCGGGCCGACGCGCCGGCGAGCGTCATCGCCACGCGTGGCCTCACCAAGCGCTACCGCGGCGGACAGCTCGCCGTCGACGGGCTCGACCTGACCGTCCCGGCGGGCAGCGTCTTCGGCTTCCTCGGCCCGAACGGCTCCGGCAAGACCACCACCATCCGCATGCTGATGGGCCTGATCGAACCGACCTCCGGCACGGCCCGTGTTCTGGGCCGGCCCATGCCGCGGGCGGCCCGTACGGTCCTGCCGCAGGTAGGCGCGCTCATCGAGGGCCCCGCCCTGTACGGCTTCCTCTCCGGCCGGGACAACCTGCTGCGCTACGACGCCGCCGACCCGACCGCCGACCCGCGCACCCGGCGTGCCCGGGTCGCGGCCGCGCTGGACCGGGTGGGTCTCGCCGCCGCCGCCGGCAAGAAGGCGAGGGCGTACTCGCTCGGCATGAAGCAGCGCCTGGGCCTGGCCGCCGCGCTGCTCCAGCCGCGCAGGCTGCTCGTGCTGGACGAGCCGACCAACGGCCTCGACCCGCAGGGCATGCGCGAGATCCGCACGCTGATCAGAGAGCTGGCCGCCGACGGCACGACCGTGTTCCTGTCCTCCCATCTCCTCGACGAGATCGAGCAGGTGTGCACGCACGCGGCGGTGATGGCGCAGGGCCGGCTCGTCGTGCAGGGCACGGTGGGCGAGTTGGCCGCCGGTGCGCGCGGCCGGCTGGTGGTGACCACCCCGGACCCGGCCGAGGCGGCCCGGGTACTGAAGGAGCAGGGCATCGGGGACGTCACCGCCGAGGGCGACCGGGTCACCGGCGAACCGCCCGCGCGGGACCTTGCCGAGGTGAACGCGGCCCTGGTCGCCGCCGGGGTGCGGGTGAGGGGCTTCACGGTCGAACGGGCCTCCCTGGAGGACGCGTTCGTGGCGCTGACGGGGGAGGGTTTCGATGTCGCGGGCTGAGCCACTTCCGGCATCCGCCACGCCCGGTTCCCGAAGGCCGAGCCCTCTGTGGACGTTCGGGCTGCTGCGCAGCGAACTGGCCACCACGGTCCGCCGCTGGCGCACACTCGCCCTGCTCGGCGTGCTGGCCGCGGTACCGGTGCTGGTGGGGATCGCGGTGAAGATCCAGACGCGGGGCGGCGCGGGCCAGGGCCGGGGCGGCGCGGGCGGACCGGCGTTCATCACCCAGATCACGAACAACGGCCTCTTCCTGGTGTTCACGGCGCTGGCCGCGACGCTGCCGTTCTTCCTGCCCATGGCCGTCGGAGTGGTCGCGGGTGACGCGATCGCGGGCGAGGCCGGCGCGGGCACCCTGCGCTATCTGCTGGTCGCCCCGGCAGGCCGTACCCGGCTGCTGCTGACCAAGTACGCGACCGTGATGGCCTTCTGCGTGCTGGCCACCCTGGTCGTCGCCTGTTCGGCACTGGTCGTCGGGGCGCTGCTGTTCCCGCTGGGCGACCTGATGACCATCTCCGGCACCCGCATCAGCTTCGCCGACGGGCTCGGCCGGGCCGTGCTGATCGCCCTGGTCGTCGCCGCCTCGCTGACCGGGGTGGCGGCCCTCGGGCTGTTCGTGTCGACCCTCACCGGCAGCGGCATCGCGGCGATGGCGACCACCGTGGGCCTGCTCATCACCGTCCAGATCCTCGACCAGATACCCCAGCTGCACGCGCTGCAGCCGTACTTCTTCTCGCACTACTGGCTGTCCTTCGCCGACCTGATGCGCGACCCCGTCTACTGGGACGACCTGGAGAAGAACCTCGGCCTGCAGGCCCTGTACGCGGCCGTGTTCGGCTCGGCGGCCTGGGCCAGGTTCACGACGAAGGACATCAGCGCCTGAGGGATGCCTCAGCAGGTCTCGCGCGTCTCGTACGGGAATCGGGCGAGGGGAGCGTCCCGCGCGAAGAAGGTCTTCGCGCGCGCCAGCGCCTCCGTGTCCTTCAGTACGTCACCGCGTGCGCTGCCGTTGCCGAGCAGGACGCCGCCGAAGCGCATCCCCATGTAGGCGGCCGAGTTGTTGAGCGTGCCGACGTAGGGGTCGGCGACCGACGGTTCGTCGTCCGCGAGCGCGGCGATGCCCCAGAGGGTGCGGCCGGCCAGGGTCGCCTTGAAGTCGAGGCCGGGCGTGCGCAGCCAGGCCGACCAGTGGTCCAGGTAGCGCTTGGTGAGGCTGGACACCGAGTACCAGTACAGCGGCGAGGCGATCACGATGTCCGTGGCGGCGAGCGTGGCCTCCAGGAGCAGGCCGGCGGCGGTGTCCGACGGCGGCCGCACGTGGTCGCTGTCGTGCCGCAGGTCCACGAAGTCGGGCAGCGGTAGCTCGGCGAGGCGTATCCAGCGCTGTGCGACGCCGGCGGGCAGTTGCTCGGCGGCCT
Organism: Streptomyces sp. AF1A; assembly: GCF_047340315.1. Lineage (NCBI taxonomy): Bacteria > Bacillati > Actinomycetota > Actinomycetes > Kitasatosporales > Streptomycetaceae > Streptomyces > Streptomyces sp. AF1A. Next base: position 11,116 of record NZ_JBLEBI010000029.1, on the reverse strand, counting down.
GACGGGCCAGCAGTTCGGTGTTTCCCTCGGCGCGGGCGCTGCCCAGGACGAAGAGGAAGCGGCGGCTCATGGGTCCCCCAGGTGAGCAATGTCGTTCTCCGAATACGAGCGCATGCATTTTATGCGCATGCAATCAATTCCCTCCAGGGGTCTGCGGCTGGTGCGAGGCTGTGACGTCTCGGTGACGCGGAAGGCGAGCCGAGCCGACAAACTGGTTGGTACGACGCCTAGCACCGGATCGCGACGCCGGGGGAGTGAGGAAATCCGATGTCTCGACTCAGCTTCGAGAAGAAGCGGGCGCAGCAGCCCGTGGCGCACCCGGTGGTGGTGTCCGTCCGGGTGTCCGGCGCGGGCGACGCCTCGGTGGGCGGGACTCGGGTCGTGGCCGCGCCGGGCCAGGAGATCCAGCAGGCGGTCCTCAACCACCTTCAGCGCCTGGCCATCAGCGTCGGCGCCCCGATACGCGCCACGATCCAGGACGACCGCGCCGGCTGTGTCGTACCCCTGGAGGTCTCGGCGGACGGCTCCAGCCGGGTCACGGGGGACCCCGTACGGGTGATTTCGCAGCAGGGGCGCGGCACCTCCGCCGCCGCCCCGATGCAGGCGCCGGAGCCCGTGCCGTCCGGGACGGTCCGGCCGCCGACGGGGGAGTTCGGACCGGCTCCCGTCATGGACGTGCCCTCCGGCACGGCGGAGGCGACCGGGACCGTCGCCGCCGACCCCGCCCCCGCGACCACCGCCACCCCCACCCCGCCCCGCGGGTTCGACGCCGTCGCCGAGGAAGTGCTCGGGGACGGGCCGTTGACCGAGACGGCGGAGGGGGCCGAGCTGCTCGCCGGGCCGATGGCGCGGATCAACGAGGCCGTGCGGGCGGGCCGCATCGAAGCGGCGGCGGAACTCGTCGACCGCACGGCTCACGAGGCGGCCGCCGCGCTGGGCCCCCGTCACCCCGAGGTGCTGCACCTGCGCGAACTGACCGCCTACATCGCCTACTTGGCGGGCGACCCGGTTCGCGCCTTCCGGCTGTCCCTGGACCTCGCCCGGGAACGCCGCAGCGCAGGGGACACCGAGGCGGCCTACGACAACGTGCAGAGCGCGGCGACCGCGTGGCGTGCCGTGCGTGACCCGGAGGAGGGCCTGCGCCTCGGCCGCGACCTGATCGAGCTGTGGACGGCCCTCACCGCCGAACCGGGCCCCGCCGCCGACGACCTCGGCCCCCTGGAGTCCGCCCGCGCCCGCATGACCCGCCTGACCGCCCGCGCCTCGCGCGCCGCGCACTCCTGAGCCGCGGATCCGGGTGCGCCGACTCGCGCCCGCGCGTGACAGACCCCCCCGCGCCGCAGGTCAGTGCACGGCGACACCGACATCGGCCGGCGCCCAAGCGGTGGGCGGCGCGGCCCCGTTCAGGCGTCCACCGGAGCGGAGTCCGGCGTCTGCAGCCGGGGCGCCGGCAGCGGGCCCCTGGGCCTCCTCGCGGAGCGCAGCGCGTCGCCCGTCAGCAGGATCAGCGCCAGCCAGACCAGCGCGAACCCGGCCCAGCGCTCGAGCGGCATGGCCTCGTGGAAGTACAGGATGCCGAGCAGGAACTGGAAGACCGGGGCCAGGTACTGCAGCAGGCCCAGCGTGGACAGCGGGACGCGGATCGCCGCCGCACCGAAGCAGACCAGCGGCAGGGCGGTGACGAGGCCGGTGGAGGCGAGCAGGGCGGCATGGCCCGCTCCCTCGGTCGCGAAGGTGCTCTCGCCGTGCGCGGTGAGCCACAGCAGATAGCCGAGCGCGGGCACGAACTGGATCGCGGTCTCGGCGGCCAGCGACTCCACGCCGCCGAGGTCGACCTTCTTCTTCACCAGCCCGTAGGTGGCGAACGAGAAGGCGAGGCACAGCGAGATCCACGGTGGGCGGCCGTAGCCGACGGTCAGGACGACGACGGCGGCGAAGCCGGTCGCGACCGCCGCCCACTGCACGGGCCGCAGCCGCTCCTTCAGGATCAGCACGCCCATGGCGATGGTGACCAGGGGGTTGATGAAGTACCCCAGGGACGCCTCGACCACATGGCCGGAGTTCACGGCCCAGATGTACACGCCCCAGTTCACGGTGATGACGGCCGCGGCCACGGTGACGAGCGCCAGCCGACGGGGCCGGCGCACCAGTTCGCCGGCCCACGCCCAGCGCCGCACGAACAGCAGTGCCACGGCGACGAAGACCAGGGACCACACCATGCGGTTAGCGAGGATCTCGATGGCTCCGGCGGGCTTCAGCAGCGGCCAGAACAGGGGCACCAGGCCCCACATGCCGTAGGCGGCGAAGCCGTTCAGCAGGCCTGTGCGGTGCTCACCCCGGGACGTTCCGTCCACGGCCCCTCCTTCTCACCAAGCGCGCGGAATCCTCACGCGCGCGAGGAAGAAGGTAGCGCCGGGCACCCCCGCCTGTCATGTCCGTATCGGCATACGGTCATGACGGGCGGCGGACCCGTGACCGCACGGGCGAGGTGGAGACGGCCCGCCGGGCCTACGCCGAGGCCCGGGAGCAGCGCTCCCGGGCCTCGTGGCGGCGATCAGCGGCAGGCGTCAGCCGACGACCGTCCAGGTGTCCCCGCCGGCCAGCAGCGCCGCCAGGTCGCCCTTGCCGCGCTGTTCGACGGCCGCGTCGAGCTGGTCGGCCATCGCCGTGTCGTAGACCGGCCGCTCCACCGAGCGGAAGACACCGATCGGGGTGTGGTGCAGGGTGTCCGGGTCGGCCAGGCGGGACAGGGCGAAGGCCGTGGTCGGGGACGTGGCGTGCGCGTCGTGGACCAGGATGTCCGCCTCGTTCTCCGGCGTCACCGTCACGACCTCCAGGTCGCCGGTCCGCCGGTCGCGGACGACCCCGCGCGAGCCGTCGGCACCGAACCGGATCGGCTGCCCGTGCTCCAGGCGGATCAGCGCCTCCTCGGCCTGCTGCCTGTCCTTCAGGGCCTCGAACGCGCCGTCGTTGAAGATGTTGCAGTTCTGGTAGATCTCGATCAGGGCCGTGCCCGGGTGGTCGGCCGCGGCACGCAGCACCTCGGTCAGGTGCTTGCGGTCGGAGTCGATGGTGCGCGCCACGAACGACGCCTCCGCACCGATCGCCAGCGACACCGGGTTGAACGGCGCGTCCAGCGAGCCCATCGGCGTCGACTTGGTGATCTTGCCGAGCTCCGAGGTCGGGGAGTACTGACCCTTGGTCAGGCCGTAGATCCGGTTGTTGAAGAGCAGGATCTTGAGGTTGACGTTGCGCCGCAGCGCGTGGATCAGGTGGTTGCCGCCGATGGACAGCGCGTCGCCGTCGCCGGTGACGACCCACACCGACAGATCCCGCCTGCTGGTGGCCAGTCCGGTCGCGATGGCCGGGGCGCGGCCGTGGATGGAGTGCATCCCGTAGGTGTTCATGTAGTACGGGAAGCGGGAGGAGCAGCCGATGCCGGAGACGAAGACGATGTTCTCCCTGGCGAGACCCAGTTCGGGCATGAAGCCCTGCACGGCGGCGAGGATCGCGTAGTCACCGCAGCCCGGGCACCAGCGGACCTCCTGGTCCGACTTGAAGTCCTTCATCGACTGCTTGGCCTCGGCCTTGGGGACCAGCTGCAGCAGCCCGTTGCCGGTGTCAGTCATCGATGGCCTCCTTCAGCGCCGCGGCGAGCTGTTCCGCCTTGAACGGCATGCCGTTGACCTGGTTGTACGAGTGGGCGTCGACCAGGTACTTCGCCCGGATCAGGGTGGCGAGCTGCCCGAGGTTCATCTCGGGGACGACCACCTTGTCGTACTGACCCAGCACCTTGCCGAGATTGCGCGGGAAGGGGTTGATATGGCGCAGGTGGGCCTGCGCGATCGACTCGCCGGCCGCGCGCAGCCGCCGTACCGCCGCCGTGATCGGCCCGTACGTCGAGCCCCAGCCGAGCACGAGGGTCTTCGCGCCGTGCGGGTCGTCGACCTCGATGTCCGGCACCTCGATGCCGTCGATCTTGGCCTGCCGGGTGCGGACCATGAAGTCGTGGTTGGCCGGGTCGTAGGAGATGTTGCCGGTGCCGTCCTGCTTCTCGATGCCGCCGATGCGGTGCTCCAGACCCGGTGTGCCCGGGACGGCCCACGGCCGGGCCAGCGTCTTCGGGTCCCGCTTGTACGGCCAGAAGACCTCGGTGCCGTCCGCGAGGGTGTGGTTCGGCCCGGCGGCGAACTGGACTCTGAGGTCCGGCAGTTCGTCCAGGTCCGGGATCCGCCACGGCTCGGATCCGTTGGCCAGGTAGCCGTCGGAGAGCAGCACCACAGGCGTGCGGTACGCCAGCGCGATCCGGGCCCCCTCCAGCGCGGCGTCGAAGCAGTCGGCCGGGGTCCTCGGCGCGACGACCGGGACCGGCGCCTCGCCGTTGCGGCCGAACATCGCCTGCAGCAGGTCCGCCTGCTCGGTCTTGGTCGGCAGGCCGGTGGAGGGGCCGCCGCGCTGGATGTCGACGACCAGCAGCGGCAGCTCCAGCGACACGGCCAGGCCGATCGTCTCGCTCTTGAGCGCGATACCGGGACCGGACGTCGTCGTCACCGCCAGCGAGCCGCCGAACGCCGCGCCGAGCGCCGCGCCGATGCCCGCGATCTCGTCCTCCGCCTGGAAGGTCCGCACGCCGAAGTTCTTGTGCTTGCTCAGCTCGTGCAGGATGTCCGAGGCGGGCGTGATCGGGTACGAGCCCAGGAACAGCGGCAGGTCCGCCTGCTGCGAGGCGGTGATCAGGCCGTAGGCCAGGGCGAGGTTGCCGGAGATGTTGCGGTAGGTGCCGACCGGGAAGGCCTTGGCGGCCGGGGCGACCTCGTAGGAGACCGCGAAGTCCTCGGTCGTCTCGCCGAAGTTCCAGCCCGCGCGGAACGCGGCGATGTTGGCCGCGGCAATGTCCGGCTTCTTGGCGAACTTCGACTGCAGGAACTTCTCGGTGCCCTCGGTGGGCCGGTGGTACATCCAGCTCAGCAGCCCCAGCGCGAACATGTTCTTGCTGCGCTCGGCCTCCTTGCGGGAGAGGTCGAACTCCTTGAGCGCCTCCACCGTCAGGGTGGTCAGCGGCACCGGGTGAAGGCTGTACCCGTCGAGCGAGCCGTCTCCGAGCGGGTCGCTGGCGTAGCCGACCTTCTGCAGGGCGCGCTTGGTGAACTCGTCCGTGTTGACGATGATCTCGGCGCCGCGCGGCAGATCGCCGATGTTCGCCTTCAGGGCGGCGGGGTTCATCGCCACCAGCACGTTCGGCGCGTCACCCGGCGTGAGGATGTCGTGGTCGGCGAAGTGCAACTGGAACGAGGAGACGCCCGGCAGGGTGCCGGCGGGGGCGCGGATCTCGGCGGGGAAGTTCGGGAGGGTGGAGAGGTCGTTGCCGAAGGAAGCGGTCTCCGAGGTGAACCGGTCACCGGTGAGCTGCATGCCGTCACCCGAGTCCCCCGCGAACCGGATGATCACCCGGTCCAGGCGCCGCACGTCCTTCGCGCCGCCCGGTTTGCGCTGCTCTCCTACGACGGTTCCGTCGGCCTGCTCCGCTGGGCTGCTGACCTGGCTGGTCACTGAACTGGACCTCCTTCGAGGCGGCTGTCCGGGGTGTGGTCGTCCCACGGACCATCCCAGGATCAACCCTACGTCGGTTAGGGTCGCCTACCCGAAGCCATCCGCAGTTTGGACGGTGTTTCGAGTCGGCCTGTGCGCTGACGCATCAGGGCTTCCTTCCCCGGCTTCCTCCTCCGGTCTCCACCCGGGTACCCACCGTCTACGGAAGCCGGACGATCTGACGCGCCGCTGACACAGTCTCGATCGATCAGGAGTTCAAGTAGGTCAGGACGGCCAGAACACGCCGGTGGTCCCCGTCGCTCGGCGCCAGTCCGAGCTTGAGGAAGATGTTGCTGACGTGTTTCTCCACCGCGCCGTCGCTGACCACCAGCTGCCGGGCTATCGCCGAGTTGGTCCGCCCCTCCGCCATCAGCCCGAGCACCTCGCGCTCGCGCGGGGTGAGCCCCGCGAGCACGTCCTGCTTGCGGCTGCGGCCGAGCAGTTGCGCGACCACCTCCGGGTCCAGCGCCGTACCGCCCTCGGCGACCCGCACCACCGCGTCCACGAACTCGCGCACGTCGGCGACCCGGTCCTTGAGCAGATAGCCCACGCCCCGGCTGGAGCCCGCCAGCAGTTCGGTGGCGTAACGCTCCTCCACGTACTGCGACAGCACCAGCACGCCGAGCCCCGGGTGCGCCTTGCGCAGCGCCACGGCCGCCCGCACGCCCTCGTCGGTGTGCGTCGGCGGCATCCGCACGTCGGCCACCACCACGTCGGGCAGCGCGCCCTTCGTGTCGAGGTCGGCGATGGTCTTCACCAGCGCCTCCGCGTCCCCGACGCCCGCCACCACATCGTGCCCGCGGTCGGTCAGCAGCCGGGTCAGGCCCTCCCTGAGCAGCACTGAGTCCTCGGCGATGACGACCCGCACTCTGTCCTCCACGATTCCTCGGCCCCCACAGCCCGATCCGGCGACGACCGTCGGTCCGTGACGTGCGTCGCGTCGTCCCTGCGTAACGGAGGTCAAGCATTCCAGCATTCCGGCCGGGACGCCGCCGCACTCCGCAAGTCGGGGGGTGAGGGCCGGCCGTCAGCCTCGCCAGGGCAGTTCCGCGATCACCCGGGTGGGGCCGCCGGCGGGGGAGTCCACCAGGAGGACGCCGTCCACCGCGTCGAGGCGTCCGGCGAGGCCCGCGAGGCCCGAGCCGCGGGAGGCGTCCGCGCCGCCCACACCGTCGTCGACGACCTGCAGCATCAGCCGGTCCTCCGCGCGCCACACGTCGACCGAGGCGGACCGGGCCCCGCTGTGCTTGCTGACGTTCTGCAGCAGCTCGGAGACGGTGAAGTAGGCGATGCCCTCGATGGCGGGCGCGGGCCGGGCCGGCAGGTCGACCTCGACCCTGACCGGCACCGTGCAGCGGGAGGCGACCGAGGACAGCGCGGCGTCCAGGCCGCGGTCGGTCAGCACGGCGGGGTGGATGCCGCGGGCGAGGTCGCGCAGCTCCTGCAGGGCCGTCTTCACCTCGCCGTGCGCCTCCTCCACCATGCGCGCCGCCGCCTGCGGGTCCTCCCGGAGCTTCTCCTTCGCCAGACCCAGGTCCATGGCCAGGCCGACCAGCCGGGCCTGCGCCCCGTCGTGCAGGTCCCGCTCGATGCGCCGCAGGTCGGCGGCGGCCGTGTCCACCACGACGCCCCGGTCCGACTCCAGCTCCACCACCCGCGCCGACAGCAGCGACGGGCCCAGCAGGGAGCGCACGAGCAGCCCGTCCACCGTCGTCAGAGCCCGCACGAGCCACGGTGTGGCCAGCGTGATCAGCAGTCCGGCCAGCGCGGTCGCGGTGATCTCGAACGGGTTGTCGAGGTAGACGCTGTGGTGCTCGTCGCCGTACAGCTGCAGACCGCCCTGGCCGCCGTACGTCGGGAAGACCCAGAACCACAGTGGGTACGTCAGCAGGCCCCAGCCCAGCGGCCAGAAGGTCACCGCGGCCGAGAACGAGAACACCGCCCACGGGAACTGGACCATCGCGTACAGCAGCGCGCGCCAGGACGCGCCGCTCTTGAGGACCGCGCCCATCCAGGACAGCGCACCCGGCCTGGGCATCCGCAGCGGCTCCGGCTCGGCCACGTCCAGCCGCAGCAGCGCCCGCGCGCGGGCCCGCTCCAGCGCGCCGAAGCCGCGGCAGCCGGCGAGCGCGGCCGCCAGCACCGGGACGCCGAGGAAGGTCACCAGCAGGCCCGCGCCCATCGACACCATCGTCACCGTCCAGGTGAACAGCAGCACCGCGACCGGCAGACTCAGCAGCACGTAACCGAGTTCGCGCAGGGCGCGCGCCTCGAACGGGGCCCGCAGTGCGGCGGGCAGCCGGAAGCCGGTTCCGGCCGCGGGCCGCCCGGGCTCCGGCCCGTACGCCTGTCCATAGTCGTGCCCGTACTCCGTGGCCATCGAATGTCGCCCCGTTCTTCTCGTCCGAGCGGCGGTTCAGCCGTGGTTCCAGAGTCGCGCCCGGCGCTTGTGGCAACCATGGAGAGCGTCGGCGTCTTGGACCGGGGGTTTTCCCCACCCCGCCCCACGCCGCCCGGCCCGGCTACTGGGTGCGGTCCCGCCAGGGCAGTTCGGCCGTGACCACTGTCGGCCCGCCGGCCGGCGAGTCGACCACGAACAGGCCGTCCACCGCGCCCAGCCGGTCCGCGAGCCCCCGCATGCCGCTGCCGCCGTCCAGCCGGGCACCGCCCCGGCCGTCGTCCCGGACCTGGATGAGCAGCCGTTCCTCCGCGCGCCACACGTCGACGGAGGCGGACCGGGCCCCGCTGTGCTTGCTGACGTTCTGCAGCAGTTCGGAGACGGTGAAGTAGGCGATGCCCTCGATGGCCGCCGCCGGGCGGGTCGGCAGGTCCACGGTCACCTTCACCGGCACCGTGCAGCGGGAGGCCACCGAGGACAGGGCCGCGTCCAGACCGCGGTCCGTGAGCACCGCGGGATGGATGCCCCGGGCGAGGTCCCGCAGCTCCTGCAGGGCCAGCTTCACCTCGCCGTGCGCCTCCGCCACCATCGCCGCGGCGGCGTCGGGATCCTCCAGCAGCTTCTCCTTGGCCAGGCCCAGCCCCATGGCCAGGTTGACCAGCCGGGCCTGCGCCCCGTCGTGCAGGTCCCGCTCGATGCGCCGCAGGTCGGCGGCGGCGGTGTCGACCACGACGCCCCGGTCCGACTCCAGTTCGGCGATCCGGCGTTCCAGCTCGTCGGAGGGCGACAGCAGTCCGCGCACCATCATCCGGTCCACGTTCGCCAGGCCCCGGGCGAGGAACGGCAGCACTGGCCACAGCACGAACAGCGAGGTCAGCACCGTGCAGAAGGTGAGGATGCCCCAGGGCAGCCGGATCGCGTCGTACAGCAGCGTGCGCCAGCCGACCGGGTCCCTCAACGCCAGCCACAGCCGCTGCAGCAGCCCCCCGCCCCTGGCGAGCGGCAGCGGCGTCGGCTCCTCCACCCGGACGCCGAGCAGCGCGCGGGCGCGGGCCCGCTCCAGCTTCCCCAGCTGCCGGGCGCCCAGCAGGGACAGCGCCAGCAGCGGCAGACCGATCGCGGTGACGGTGAGGGCCCCGCCTGTGGACAGTACGGTGACCGCGTAGACGAACCCGAACACCGTCACAGGCAGATTCAGCAGGAGATGCGCGATCTCCTTCCAGGTATGCGCGTCGTAGGCGAACCGGGGCGGAGGCAGGCGGTCGGTGCCGTCGGCCCGGTCGGCAGCGGAGTTGGGAGCGGTCATAACGGTCAGCCTGCCGTGCTCGGCCCGCCTTGCGCCATGCGGTGCGCCGCCCTTGGCCGACGGGGGAAAACCCCACCCCCGGCCGCACGAGGCGTCTCACGGCATGACGGGCTGCTTACCACTTCTTTATCAGGGCCTAGACTCCGGTGCGTACAGATCCTCGAATCACGTTGCATCACAGGATTCACCAAGGACACGAGGTCAGGGAGCGAGGGACGCACGGTGCGGGAGACACTGGGTGACTCCACGGCCGCCACGGCGCATGTCATGGCGGCCGGCTACTTCCGGTCCTACTCGGTGGTAGGGCTGCTCGCGCTCATCGGCGTGCTCTTCGTCGCGGTCGCCTTCGGCGCCGGCCGCCTGCTGCGCCCGGTCGTGCCCACCCCCGAGAAACTCCTGACCTACGAGTGCGGCGTCGACCCCGTCGGCGAGGGCTGGGCCCACACCCAGGTCCGCTACTACGTCTACGCCTTCCTGTACGTGATCTTCGCGGTCGACTCGATCTTCCTGTTCCCCTGGGCGACGGTCTTCGCCGCCCCCGGCTACGGCGCGACCACCCTGGTGGAGATGTTCCTCTTCCTCGGCTTCCTCGCCGTGGGCCTGCTGTACGCATACAAGAAGGGCGTCCTGGCATGGACGTGACCCCGGATCCCGTCTACCTCCCGGAGCCCGGGGGTCCCCCCGTCGAAGGCGGGGGGAGGCTGGGCGCGCTGGCCCGCCTGGCCCCCGAGCCGATGAAGGTGGTCCTCAACTGGGGCCGCCGGTACTCGCTCTGGGTCTTCAACTTCGGCCTCGCCTGCTGCGCGATCGAGTTCATCGCCGCGTCGATGGCCCGCCACGACTTCATCCGGCTCGGCGTCATCCCCTTCGCACCGGGCCCCCGCCAGGCCGACCTGATGGTGGTGTCGGGCACGGTCACGGACAAGATGGCCCCGGCGGTCAAGCGCCTGTACGAGCAGATGCCCGAGCCGAAGTACGTCATCTCCTTCGGCGCCTGCTCCAACTGCGGCGGCCCGTATTGGGACTCGTACTCCGTCACCAAGGGCGTCGACCAGATCATCCCCGTGGACGTGTACGTCCCCGGCTGCCCGCCCCGCCCCGAGGCGCTGCTGCAGGGCATCCTGAAGCTCCAGGAGAAGATCGCGAACGAGTCGCTCGGCGAGCGGTACCAGGCCCACCGGCCGTCCCCGGCCGCCCTGCAGAGCGACCTGGTGAAGCCCCCGGCGCCGGCCTCCGCGGAGGGGGACGCCCGATGAGCGCGGCCGTCGGCTGGCTGCCCGCCGCCGCCGAGGACCTCTTCGGCGCGGGGGCCACGGCCGAGGAGTCGTACGAGGTCCTGACGGTGGACGTGCCGCCGTCCGCCTGGCTCACCGCCCTGGAGACGGCCCGTACGACCCTGTCCTGCACCTACTTCGACTGGCTGAGCGCGGTCGACGAGCCCGGCATGGGCTTCCGCGTCTGCGCCCACGTCGTCGCCCTGAACCCGGTGCGCCGCCTCCTGGTCCGTACGACGGTCCCGCACGAGGCGCCCGCCCTGCCGACCGCCGTCGGCGTCTACGCGGGCGCGGCCTGGCACGAGCGTGAGACCCACGAGATGTTCGGCGTGGTGTTCGAGGGTCATCCGGGCCTGGAGCACCTGCTCCTCCCGGAGAGCTTCGAGGGGCACCCGCTGCGCAAGGACTTCGTCCTCGCCGCCCGCGTCGCCAAGGCCTGGCCCGGAGCGAAGGAGCCCGGCGAGTCCGAGCACGGCGGCCCCAAGCGCCGCCAGATGCTGCCGCCGGGCGTTCCCGACCCGAACGAGTGGGGCCCGCTGAAGGGCCGGC
>NZ_JBLEBI010000288.1:0-5146 GCF_047340315.1 Streptomyces sp. AF1A | reverse complement strand
GCGGCGGGCCTCGATGAGCGCGACCGCCTTCTCCGGCAGCCAGGCGGAGGCGGTGCCGCTGTCGTCGGAGCCCGAGCCGAAGAGGTGCGGTGCGAGCTGGGCCTGGAGGTCGGCCGGGGTGGGCCGGGCGGAGGCCTCCATCTGCATGCAGACCTCGATCAGCGGGCGCAGCTCGTCCGGGAGCCCGGTGAGGTCCGGGCCCTCGCGCAGCAGCATGAAGACGGTCTCGACCGGGTTGGCGCCGTGGAAGGGCGGGTGGCCGGTGGCGGCGAAGACCAGCATGGAGCCGAGGGAGAAGACGTCGCTGGCGCCGGTGACGCTGCGGGAGTCCTTGGCCTGCTCCGGGGACATGTAGGCGGGGGTACCGACGGCGACGTTCGTCATCGTCAGGCGCGTGTTCGAGACGCCGGAGGCGATGCCGAAGTCGATCACCCGGGGGCCGTCCTCGACCACGAGCACGTTGGAGGGCTTGAGGTCGCGGTGGACCAGCCCCGCGCCGTGGATGGACTGCAGCGCCTCGGCGACGCCCGCCGCCAGCCAGCGCACGGCCTGGGCCGGCAGCGGCCCGCACTCGTTCACTATCTCCTCGAGGGAGGGCGCGGGCACATACGCGGTGGCCAGCCACGGCACGGCGGCCCGCGGGTCGGCGTCGACCACGGCCGCCGTGTAGAAGCCGGAGACCGCGCGGGCCGCCTCGACCTCGCGGGTGAAGCGGACGCGGAAGAGCTGGTCCTCGGCCAGCTCGGTGCGCACCGTCTTGATCGCCACGCGCCGGCCGGACGCCGAGCGCGCGAGATAGACCAGCCCCATGCCGCCGGCGCCCAGCCGGCCCAGCACCTCGAACGGCCCGATCCGCCGCGGATCGTGCTGCGTCAGCTGATCCACCACTTGCCTGCCACCTCCCCGTACTGGCCGCGCCACCCACATATGTACGCGACCGAAGTGCAGCGTCTCACCACCGCACCGCCGTGGCGGCACGCACCCCGATTCTTCCTGGCCGGGCCGCCGGTTGCGAACCCGGTGATGAATCGGGGTGTCCCACCGTAAATCTCGATAAACATCGACAAACCATCGACAAACCATCGACAAAAGCACCGACAAACCACCGGCACACCTCGACGGACACGTTCGTTCACCGCTGCAGTAGTGCGAACGACGCCCCCTGATTGTCGGTGACGACGGCCACTCGTCCGTACGACGTCTCGAAGGGCGGCGCCTGCACCCGCCCGCCGAGCCGCTGGACGGTCGCGAGCGCGTCGTCGAGCACGGTGACCCGGAAGTGGCAGAGGAAGTGCGGGGGCATCTCGGCGGGGAAGACGTCGGTGACGTCGGCGCGGCCGAAGTCGGGCTCGGCGTCCGTGCCGAACAGGGCGTCGTGGAAGATGCTCCCGTAGAAGGCGTTGGCAGCGGCGGTGTCCCGGGTGTAGAGCTCGGCCCAGACAAAGGTGCCCGGCTCGTGCCGTCGCCCGAAGCCCGGGTGTCCGGTCCCCTGCCACAGCCCGAAGATCGCGCCCTCGGGGTCCGCGACGAGGGCGGCGATCCCGAGGTCGCCCACCGGGAAGGGGTCCATGACCACGTGGCCGCCGGCCGCGGTGATGCGCCGGCCGAGGGCCTGGACGTCGGGGGTGGCGAAGGACACCGTCCAGACGGTGGGCATGCGGCCGTCGCGCTTGGGGGCCAGCGAGGCGACGCGGTCCTCGTCCAGCATGGCCCACACGGCGGAGCCGTACGCCGCCCGGAAGGACCACCCGAAGAGCTCGCCGTAGAACCGCTTGCCCGCCTCGACGTCGGGCAGCTCGGCGTCCACCCAGCAGGGGACGCCTTCCCTGTACGCCCCTCCGTGCGCCTCTTCGTTCCCGGATGCCCTGTTTTCGGCCATGTCGTCAAAGTAACCGGGTCGCGCGCACCCCGCAGACCAGCCACCCCTCCCCCGACAGCACCTCGCACCCCATTTGCAGTCGGCCGAATCGCGCTCCGATCACCCCTCGGTAAGCTGACGACATGACAGGACAAGTGCGTACCGTCGACGGCCGCGTGGCCGGCCGGCGTGGGCAGGCGACCCGGCAGAAGCTGCTCGACTGCCTCAGCGAGATGCTCAGCTCCTCCCCCTACCGGGACGTCAAGGTCATCGATGTCGCCCGGAAGGCGGGCACTTCACCCGCGACCTTCTATCAGTACTTCCCGGACGTCGAAGGCGCCGTGCTCGAGATCGCCGAGCAAATGGCCGCCGAGGGCGCCGGGTTGGCCGAACTCCTGCAGGGGCGCACCTGGACCGGCAAGGCGGGCTGGCAGACCGCGCAGGAACTCGTGGACGGATTCCTGGAGTTCTGGCGGAGGAACGACGCCATCCTGCGCGTGGTCGACCTGGGCGCGGCCGAAGGGGACAAACGGTTCTACAAGATCCGCATGAAGATCCTCAACTCGGTGAACAACTCCCTTGCGGACGCGATCGCCGAGCTGCAGTCGAAGGGGCGGGTCGACAAGGACGTCAGCCCCGCGGCGGTGGCCGGTTCGCTGGTCGCGATGCTCGCGGCGGTGGCGGCGCACCAGAAGGGCTTTTCCTCCTGGGGCGTGAAGCAGGCGGAACTCAAGCCGAACCTCGCGCTGTTGGTGCACCTCGGCGTGACGGGCAAGAAGCCGTCGAAGTAGCGCACCTCCCTCTTCTTCACACCAAGTCCTGTCTGGCGGGCGGTGGTTCACTCGGTGAACCACCGCCTGCCGTCTGTGCGGGCAGCGGCCGGTCCCGCACCACGTGCTTCATCACCAGGGTCGACGTCAGCCGCTGCACGCCCGGAAGGGTGGCGAGCCGCTCGTCGTAGAGCCGCTGGAAGGCGGCGAGGTCGGCGGTGGCGACCCGCAGCAGGTAGTCGGGCTCGCCGAACAGCCGCTGGGCGTCCAGCACGTGCTCCAGCCCGGCGACCGCCCGCTCGAACTCGGCGACGGTGTCCCGGTCCTCCTGCCGCATCGACACGAAGACCAGCGCCTCGAAGTTCAGCCCTAGCGCCGCCGCGTCCACGACCGCGCGGTAGCCCTGGATGGCGCCGGAGCGCTCCAGCTCGCGCAGGCGCCGGTGGCAGGGCGAGACGCTGAGCCGCACACGGGTGGCCAGCTCGGTCACGGTCAGCCGCCCGTCCTGCTGCAGCTCGGCAAGGATTTTCCGGTCCACGTCGTCCATGAAGAAGATAGTTGCTCAGAAACCCCGATCATGAGCAAACTTCGGGAACACTTTCGGGCCATTCACGCCTAATGTCGCCGGCATGGACTCGGGACTGCTCATCTCCTTTCTCGCCGTGGACCTGCTGCTGGTGTGCGTGCCGGGTGCCGACTGGGCGTACGTCATCACGGCCGCCCTGTGCGGCGGCCCGGTACCGCGCGCGGTGGCGGGCCTGGTCTGCGGGTACGCCCTGTACACGGCGCTGGCGACCGCCGGCCTGGCGGTCCTGGTGGCGGGCTCCCCGCGCCTGCTGACGGTCCTGACGGTGGCGGGCGCCGGCTACCTGCTGTGGCTGGGCTGGGGCGTCCTGCGGCGCCCGGCGACCCCGCAGGCCGGTGCGGCGGCCCCGCCTCGCAGCGGTGCCTTCCTCCGGGGCGCCGCCATCAGCGGCCTCAACCCCAAGGGCCTGCTCCTCTACCTCTCCGTCCTCCCCCAGTTCCTCACCCTCCGCGGGGGCCACCTTCCCGTCCCGGCCCAGACCGCGGCCCTCGGCCTGCTCCACATGGCCTGCTGCGCGGCCGTCTACCTCACCGTCGGCCTCCTCGCCCGCACCCTGCTCACCGCCAGACCCGCGGCGGCCCGGGCCGTGACACGGACCTCGGGGGCGGCGATGCTCGGAATCGGCGCGTTCCTGCTGGCGGAGCGGCTGGCGACGCTGTAGCTCCGCCGAGGGCCGGGAGCCGGCGGCCGTCCTGCGGGGGAGACCGTCACCGGCCGCACCCACCCGCGCGGCGGCCGGACACCGGGCTCAGCCCTCCGCTCCGCGACACCACCTGCCTGGGCCCGCATGTCACCGACGTCCCGGGGCAGCGCATCTAGCCCGCACTTCGGGTGAGCCGGAAGAGACGGATCTCCCGGTCCACGCGGGACTGGTACGTGGCGTACGGCGGCCAGAAGCGCAGGAGTGCCGCCCAGACCTCCGCCCGCTCCCGCCCCGTCAGCAGCCGGGCCGTGACGGGGACGTCCCGCCCCTTCCAGCTGATCGAGGCGTGTGGATGGGCGAGCAGGTTGTGGGTCCAGGCGGGGTGCCCGGTGCGGCCGAAGTTGGAGCCGACCAGGATCCAGCCGCGGCCGTCCTCCTCCGGCATGCACGCCAGCGGAGTCCGGCGCAGCCGCCCGCTGCGGGCGCCGGTGGTGGTGAGGACCACGCCCGGCAGCAGCCCGGCGCTGAGCAGGAAGCGGCCCCGGGTGAGCCGGTGCACGCTCCGGTCGAGCGCCGGGACCACATGGGGGGCGACCTTCGCGAACGCCCGGGTGGACGACATCCTCTGCACGAACCGCACGCCGAGGCCCGCCATCAGACGGCCACCTCGCCCGCGAAGAGCCCGGCGGCCTCGGCGGCCCGGTCCCGCAGCCGGTGCGCCGGACCGAACAGCAGCTCGTCCCCGGCGGCCCGTTTGAAGTACAGGTGGGCGTCGTGCTCCCAGGTGAACCCGATCCCGCCGTGCAACTGGATACCCTCGGCGGCGGCGCACCGCAGCGCCTCCAGCGCCTGCGCGAGCGCCAGCGCCCCGGCGCCCTCGCCGTGCGCACTCGCCCAGGCGGCGTAGTACGCGGCCGACCGCGCCGCCTGCACCCCCACGTACGCGTCCGCCAGCCGGTGCTTCACCGCCTGGAAGGAGCCGACGGGCCGCCCGAACTGCTCCCGCTGCCCGACGTACTCCACGGTCCGCTCCAGCACCCGGTCGGCCGCCCCGACGGCCTCGGCGGCGAGCACGGCGGCGGCCCGGTCGCCGAGCGCGGCGAGGGCGGGCAGCACGTCCGTGTCGTCGTCGCCCAGCACCTCGGCCTCCACATCGCGCAGTTGGATCCGCCCCCGCGGCCGGGTGGCGTCGAGCGCGGTCTGCCGCGCCCGTACGACGCCCACCGCGTCCCCGGCCACCAGGAACAGCAGCGTCCGCGAGCGGGCGAACCCCCCGGTGTGCGCGGGCA
>NZ_JBLEBI010000287.1:0-5152 GCF_047340315.1 Streptomyces sp. AF1A | reverse complement strand
GCGCGGGTGGCGGTGCCTCGGCCGGCGGTCCGATCGATGCGGTGCCGGGTGCGGGTGGTGGGGGCTGGGTCGGTGGTCCGGTCGATGCGGTGCCGGGTGCGGTTGGCGGTGCGGGTGGCGGTGCCTCGGCCGGCGGTCCGGTCGATGCGGTGCCGGGTGCGGTTGGCGGTGCGGGTGGTGGGGGCTGGGTCGGTGGTCCGGTCGATGCGGTGCCGGGTGCCGGTGGAGGTGCGGGTGGCCGGGGTTCGGCCGGTCCCGTCGACGCGGTCCCGGGTGCGCTGCGCAGCGCGGGCGGCGGCTCGGCCGGTCCCGTCGACGCCGTGCCCGGTGCGGGAGCCGGTACGAGGGGCCCGGCCTGGGCGGGTGTCGTCGACGGCGTCGCGGGCTCCCCGCCGGGCGGTGGCCACGCGGGCGCGGGTGAGGCGGGACCGGACTCGGGGCACAACTCCTGGAGGCCGGCCGGGTATCAGGGGCCGTCGCAGGAGAGCGGCCGCCCAGGGGAGCGGGCCGGAGGCCGGCCGGACGGGGACACCTGGGTCCCGGACACCCCGGGGTCCGGCGCCGGGCACCCCACAGCCCCGCCCCCCGGTCCGGTGGCCCGGGGCGGCGCGAACCGGCAGCGGCCGACGATGGTCCTCACGGGCCTCGTCGGCGTGCTCGTCGTCATCGCCGGCGTCTTCTTCTTCACCCGGCAGAGCGACGGCACCGGACACGCCACCGCCGTCAGGACGCCGTCCCCGACCGCCAGCCCGCTCGCGAGCCCGCCTCCCGGCGTCAAGTGCGCCGGTTCCGCCTGCACGGGCAAGGACGCCGAGGTCATGGGGTGCAGCGGCGACCTGGTGACCACCGCCGAGAGCACCACCCTCGGCACCACCACCCTGGAGGTCCGCTACAGCAGGGCCTGCGGCGCCGCATGGGGCCGGATCACCGGCGGGGCTCCGGGCGACAAGGTCCGCGTCTCGGTCGGCAGGGACAGCCGGACGGCGGGCATCACCGCCGCCGGTGACACCATCGCCTACACCCCGATGATCGCGGTGAAGGACCCCGCCGAGGCGAGGGCGTGCGCCACCCTCGCCTCCGGACGCACGGGCTGCACCAGGTGAGGCCGGCTCCCGAGGGGGTGCGGTGGACGGGACGGGTGAATTCCGGGACCCGGGCGCATGGGCCGCCGGATCCTGGGCACGCGAGACGTACCCCCCACGGGAGGCCGGTCAGCCGGTACCCCCACCGGCGGCCGTCTCCGTCCTCCTCTCCCGGACGGGCGGCCGCCTCTTTGTCCATCCCGTGACCTTCTGTGGGGTGGGCCACAGGGCCCCGGACGGTCGGCATGCCGGATGCGCGATAGCCTGACCGACGGGTCGATCTCTTGACGCCAAGAGATCGATCATCCGCCCCGGGGCAGGGACGCCCCATCGCCAGCTGTCATACGGAGAACGCCATGACCCGCACTCCCGTGAACGTCACCGTCACCGGCGCGGCCGGCCAGATCGGTTACGCCCTGCTCTTCCGCATCGCCTCCGGCCAGCTGCTCGGCGCGGACGTGCCGGTCAAGCTGCGCCTCCTGGAGATCACCCCGGCCCTGAAGGCCGCCGAGGGCACGGCCATGGAGCTCGACGACTGCGCGTTCCCGCTCCTTCGGGGCATCGACATCACGGACGACCCGAACGTCGCGTTCGACGGCGCCAACGTCGCCCTCCTGGTGGGCGCGCGCCCGCGCACCAAGGGCATGGAGCGCGGTGACCTGCTGGAGGCCAACGGCGGCATCTTCAAGCCGCAGGGCAAGGCCATCAACGACCACGCCGCGGACGACATCAAGGTCCTCGTCGTCGGCAACCCGGCCAATACCAACGCGCTCATCGCGCAGGCCGCCGCGCCGGACGTACCGGCCGAGCGCTTCACCGCGATGACCCGCCTGGACCACAACCGCGCGCTGACCCAGCTCGCGAAGAAGACGGGCAGCTCGGTCGCCGACATCAAGCGCCTGACCATCTGGGGCAACCACTCCGCCACCCAGTACCCGGACATCTTCCACGCCACCGTCGCCGGCAAGAACGCCGCCGAGGTCGTGAACGACGAGAAGTGGCTGGCCGAGGACTTCATCCCGACCGTCGCCAAGCGCGGTGCGGCGATCATCGAGGCCCGTGGCGCCTCGTCGGCCGCCTCCGCCGCCAACGCCGCGATCGACCACGTGTACACCTGGGTCAACGGCACCGCCGAGGGCGACTGGACCTCGATGGGCATCCCGTCGGACGGCTCCTACGGCGTCCCGGAGGGCCTGATCTCCTCGTTCCCGGTCACCACGAAGGACGGCGCGTACGAGATCGTCCAGGGCCTGGACATCAACGAGTTCTCCCGTGCCCGCATCGACGCGTCGGTGAAGGAGCTGGAGGAGGAGCGCGACGCCGTTCGCGGCCTGGGCCTCATCTGACGACCCCCGCGACGCAGTAGAGGCCCGGCACCCGGCCGCAGAGGTGCCGGGCCTTCGCCGTGTGCCGGGGTGGCGGTCCGCTCCGAGGGGCGCGGCGGCGGCCGGACGGCCGGCGGTTCCCCGCGCCGCCGGCCGCGGGGCTGCGGTTCTCCCCGCCCCTAGCGGTGGTTTGCGGTGCCGTCCGCCGCATCGCGCCGGAGCCGGGAGCGGTCGTGCCGCCGCGGCGGAACGGGTGGGTGCGGCGCCACGCCCGCGCGGGCGAGCGAGCCGTACCCCGCCACCACCGGCACCGTCGCCACCAGCACCACCACCCCCGCCACGACGCCGACCCCGCCCATGCCTGGCTGCGTGGCTGTGTGCGGGACCTGATGCAGCCCACGGCAGGCCGACAGCCGACGGATTCCGCTTTCCCCCGCACCACTCGTCACTCTATGCTGATGAGAGGTCAACTGACTGTTCGAACAAGTGACTTACCACGCCTCGGGGGAATCGCGTGAGCACCGCACACGTGCCGCCGCAACCGCAGCCGATGTCTGCGCCGGCGCCGCCCGTACCACCGTCCACCCCGCCGCACGCCAGCGAGGCCACCCGGCTGCTGTGCGCGGGCACCTACCTGGATTCCGCTTACCGGGACCGGGTGATCGAGGAACTGCACCTCAACGGCGCGCGCTTCGTGGCGCCCTCCCTCGGGCTCGACGCCGCGCGCGTCCTCGCCCACGCCCTGCGCGCCCGCCGGCAGGAGCTGCAGTGGGCCGGTGCGATCCTCGGCCTGTGGGTGGTGGGGGTGGCCCTGTCCCGGGGCCTGCTCGCCCTCTTCCTGGTCCCCAGCCTGCTCCTCGCGATCGGCGTGTGGGTCAGGGGCCGCGCGCACGAGGCCTCCCCGTACCGCGTGGTACCCGCCTTCCTCTTCCGCTGGTGGGGGCGCCTCGCGTTCGCCGAGCTGCTGGTGAGCCTCCTGATCACCGCGTTCGGCGGCGGGAGCGACGACACGTCGTACGACCCCTACAGCACCTCGTACGGGGCGACCGACTCGCCGCGCGTGAGCGATCTCCTGTTGGGGGGCGGGTTCAAGCTCCTCGCGCACCAGTTCAAGCCCTGGCAGGCCTGGGCCACCCTCGTCGTGTTCGCGTTCATCGTGCTGTGCGTGGCCGGACAGCGCGGCCAGTTCGCGCGCGTCCTGGCGGCCGAGCTGTCCCCGCAGCGCTTCCCGGACGCCGCCGCCGACCCCGCCGAGCAGAGCGACAGCCGGCGGTTCCAGTGGCTCAAGCACCGCATCCGGACCGAGCAGCACGCCCCGCTGATCATGTACCACGAGGCGCGCCCGTTCTGCGGCGCCGGCACCGCGCACGACTCCTGGGTGCTGGCCGTCGAGCTGAAGCCCGACGCGCTGAAGAAGCCGCAGCCGATCAGCAACCGGCTGGTGCTGGAGAAGATCCGGCCGCTGGTGGAGCGGCTCCGGCTGCCCGCCGAGTACGCGGGGCCCGGAGTGCGCGACCGGCTGCGCTGGCTCCAGGTCGACGAGTGCGTCTTCCTGCCCGCCGAGGGACTGCTGCGCCGCGAGGACGCGCCGTTCGACCCCCAGGCCTTCGAGCAGCACCGGGCGCACGCGGTGGAGGAGGGCGCCGAGAAGCGCCGTCACTTCCTGCGCATCCGCGTCGACGGCTGGGAGGAGGAACTGGTCGTCACGGTCTTCGTACGCATCCACACCCAGGGCCGCATGCTCATGCTGGAGATCGCCCCTCACGTGCTGCAGCCGGTGCGCCAGGACTTCAAGGACGCCGACCGCACGGCCCACCGGTACCGGCACAACAACCTGCTCGGCAAGGCGGTCTGGGCCGTGACCCGGGTGCCGGGCTCGCTGGTCGGCTCCCTGGTCAGCCTCGGCAAGGCCCTGGTCTACGGCTGGCGGCTGCTGACCGGCGGGTACACGAACGCCCTGCCGGACGGGCCCGCGCTGTCCGTGCGTGAGCTGGGGTCGGCCGAGGCCGGTTCGCAGTTCCAGCAGATGGACGTCTCCCGCTACCTCACGAGCATCCAGGACCGGGTCGCGGGCGGCGTGCGCGCCGCGCTCGCCGAAGCCGGCTACCAGACCGGCGAGTTCGTCCAGCAGATCAACAACATCAGCAACGGGGGCGTGCACATCGGCCACGTCGAGGGCAGCACCTTCGCCGTCGGCGACAACTCCTCCGCCTCCTCCGCGAACGGCGGCAGCGCGCCGCAGAAGGGATCCGGCGCCCATGACCACGGATGAGCCGAGGATCAGCATCGGCGACGTCTCCGGCAGCACCTTCGCCATCGGCGACCACGCGCACGCCGAGAGCCACCACGGCACGACCGCACCGCGTGACGCGGCGGCCGAGGAACTGCTGCGCGCTGTACGGGAGTTGCGCGCCGACCTGGCCCGGGTGCGGGCCGACGAGGGCACGGCCCGGCTGGATGCGGCCCTCGCCGACACGGAGGACGAGATCACCCGCACCGGGCAGGCGACCCCCTCCCGCCGCGAGCGCCTGCGCGGGCTCCTCGCCGACTCCCAGGCGCTGCTCGGCGTCCTCGCCTCGGCGGCCACGCTGGCCGGCCTGGTGGGGCTGTGAGAGGGACGCGATGAGCGGGGGAGCGCGGTACTGGAACGAGGAGACCCAGCGCTGGGAGGACGGCGCGGCTCCGCGGAGCGGCACACCGGTGACACCGCCACCGCCGGCCCTGCCGGACCGGGCGCCCGAGCGT